>JALHJD010000193.1 GCA_022837185.1 Desulfobacteraceae bacterium | reverse complement strand
GGCTCGAAGGTAATTGTGGAGCCGATGGCCTGCGTCGTCCTGCAGTCCAGGTAACACTCGGCGTTTTTCCGCCAGGAAGCCCGGACCGCGTCCAACCGGGGAGCAAACTGTCCGTTGTTGACACGGAGATGACTTCTTCTTATAAGTAGTATCGATATTCCGGCAAATCCTTAACTTTTTCATAATGGAGAAAGACCATGACCACTTTTCGACCAGTAATTCTTGCCGCCGCCCTGTTGCTGCTTCTCGGCGGAGCCGGATGCAAGTCCGGCAATGAACAGGCATCCGCCCCCGCCCCCGAGCAGCCACCGTTGACCGTCGAATCGGCGCCGGTTCAGATGCAGCAGGCAGCGGAGGAGAGAGTTGCTGTCCAGGGCAAGGTCCTGGAAACAATCGATGCCGCCGGCTATACCTATGTCAACGTGGATACCGGCGGGGGAAGCCGGTGGGTCGCGGTTCCTGAAACCGATCTGGAAGTGGGGAAAGAGGTTTCCTTCGCGGGCGGGATGGAAATGAAAGACCTCGAGTCCAAGACCCTGGGAAGAACGTTTGACAGCGTTATCTTCTCGACCGGGGAAACCTCCGCCGATCCCCAGGGCATGGCACCCGCCGAGGGCTCCGCCGACAGCTTTTCCGAGGCCCTGAGGATGGAGACTGCAGGGACCAGTGCACCGCCGGCCGATATGGCCTCATCCGGCGGCAGCATGGCGGCAATCGTCCCCTCAACCGATGTTCAGGTGGAAAAGGCCGAGGGCGAGAACGCCTTCACCGTCAGCGAGCTGCACGAGAAGAAGGACGAACTCAATAATCAGAAAGTCGTGGTGCGCGGCAAAGTCATGAAGGTGTCGTCGATGATCATGGGCAAAAACTGGGTCCATATTCAGGACGGGACCGGGGATCCGCTCAACAATACCCATGACCTCGTGGTGACGACCATGGCCGAACCCCAGAAGGATGAGGTGGTTGTGGTTGAAGGCACCCTGCACGCCAATCGCGATTTCGGCGCCGGCTACCGCTACGACGTGATTATAGAAGACGCCGAATTCAAATGAACCGGGGTTGTCATGCGCATGGTCATTGTCGGTCCGGGGGCCCTCGGCTCCCTGCTGGCGGCGCGAATTTCCCTCCACCTGCAGCAGCAGGAGGATTCCGCGGCCGGCAATGACATCCGTCTTCATCTGCTCGATTACCGGCCGGAACGGGCCCAATACCTGGCCCGTCACGGTCTGATCCTTGAGGACGGTTCCCGGCGGTTTCACGCTTTTCCGTCCGTCACCGCCGCTCCGGCAATTTGCCGGACGGCGGATATCCTGTTTCTGTGCGTCAAAACCACCGCCCTGGATGAGGCGCTGAACGGGATGCGTCCCTTTCTTGGTCCCGATCAGGTTCTGATGGCCATGCAGAACGGCATCGGCCACCTGGAAAAACTGGCCGGCCTGCCGTGTATCGCCGGGGCAGGGGTTACCTCGGAGGGCGCGACGCTGATTGCCCCCGGCCATGTCCGGCACGGCGGGGCGGGGCTGACCCGCCTGGGCCTGTTGGACCGGCGCCGGCCACCTGCCGGCGGGGTACTGGAACGGACGGCGGCCCTGTTCAATGGGGCCGGAATGGCAACGGAGCTCAGCGACGATCCCCTCCCCCATATCTGGACCAAATTGCTCATCAATGTCGGCATCAATGCCCTGACGGCTGTCCATCGCTGTCCCAACGGCGCACTGCTTGAAGCAGCCGCGCTGCGGGATACCATGGAAAAGGCCGTTCTGGAGGCGGCGAGAGTCGCCCGGGCGGCAAACATCCCCATTGCCGGCGACCCGGTGGCTGATACGGCGGCGGTATGCAAAGCGACGGGGAACAATATCTCCTCCATGCTGCAGGACGTCCGAAATCATCGCTGCACTGAAATAGATGCCATCAACGGGGCGATCGTGGCCGAAGGGGAACGGCTGGGGATAGCCACTCCGGTCAACAGGGAGCTGGTCAGGCTGGTCAGGGAGATTGAAGCAGGCTATCCGGGCAGGCAGGAACTGGAGGAGCGTACATGAGCAAGATTCATCCCCGCCGGCTGGGCTTTGATTTTGACGGCGTGATCGCCGACACGGCCGAGGCGTTTATCCGGCTGGCCTGCGAGGAGTACGGGCACTGTTCCATCAGGCTTGAGGACATAACCGATTTCGAGGTTGAACGATGCCTGGACATGGACCCAGGAATCGTGGAGGCGGTGTTTGCCAGGATCCTGCTTGATTCCGTTGGGGCCGGTCTTCGTCCCATGCCCGGAGCGGTCAAGGTGCTCGAGGAGTTGACGGCCTGCGCACCGGTCACGCTGGTGACGGCCAGGCCGCATTGCGGACCGGTCAGGGACTGGATCGACGCGGTCATGCCGCCATTGGTGCGGGACAACATGAAGATTGTGGCAATGGGGGCCCATGACGACAAGGTTCGGCATGTTCGGGAACAAGGTCTCGAATTTTTTGTCGATGACCGGGCCGAAACCTGCTTTCAGATGGAGGAGGCGGGCATCATGCCCATTGTGTATTCCCAGCCCTGGAACCGGGGCCGCCATGCCTTCCCGTCCGTCAGCACCTGGGAGGAAATCAGGTCCCTCTGCTTCTGACCGCCGTGCTCTGAACGGCGGCGGCACGAACCCAGCAAGGTAACGTACTCCGTGCATTGTCCTGAATGCGGAAAGAAACTTCCGGGTCGTAAAAATCCGGTACCCACGGTCGACGTCATCATCGAGCTCGACGGCGGCATTGTGCTGATTGAACGAAAAAACCCCCCGTTCGGCTGGGCCTTGCCGGGCGGCTTTGTCGACTACGGGGAGTCTTTCGAACAGGCTGCGGTGCGCGAGGCCTTTGAGGAAACCGGTCTCAGGGTGACCCTGACTGAGCAGTTTCATACCTATTCCGATCCCGGCCGGGATCCCCGGCTGCATACGGCGACCACGGTATTCATCGCCTCGGCTTCCGGCACCCCCCGGGCGGCTGACGATGCCCTCCAGGCGGGCATTTTTTCCGAGGGCACTCTCCCTGAGCTGGTCTTTGACCATGCCAGAATCCTGGCGGATTACTTTTGCAGGAAAAAGGGTGGATGTTCAGAAAAAAAACTTTAGCACGCCGTACACAGCCAGCCCCACACCTATGGAGCCGTACACCATGAGTCACGGGACGCAGTCGGCCCCGGTTTTTCTGGATATGAGAAAAAAGGCGCCGATGGCGGCCGCGCCGGCGATGGCTATCAGAACAAGTTCTTTCATCAGCTGATTGTTTTCCGCATCGATTGCCCGGGTCAGGCGTCAGGCCCTGATCCGGGCATCTCTTTTTTTGCGCAGCCGGATGGCGGCGGGAGTTATTTCGACAAGTTCATCTTCATTGATATACGCTATGCAGTCCTCCAGGCTCATGTCAAGGGGGGGCGTGAGGATGACCGCCTCGTCGGACCCGGAGGCGCGGATATTGGTCAGCTTCTTGCCCTTGGCCGGGTTGACGATCAGGTCGGCCGGCCGGCAGTGTTCACCGATGATCTGCCCCTGGTAGACGTCAACCCCCGGACCGAGAAAGAGGCTGCCGCGCTCCTGGAGATTGAACAGGGCGTAGGCGACGGTGGTGCAGGATTCCTTGACCACCATGACCCCGCTCCGTCTCGACGGGATTTCACCGGCGTGCGGCCCCCATTCGGCAAAAACGTAGTTCATCACTCCCATGCCCCTGGTGTCGGTCATGAATTCGGAGCGATAGCCCAGCAGACCCCTGGTGGGGATCTTGAACTTCATCCGCGCCATCTGGTTTTCCAGGCTCAGGTCCAGCAGCACGCCCTTCAGCCGGCCGAGCTTCTCGATGACCACTCCCTGGTATTTTTCATCCACGTCGACGGTGAGCTCCTCGTAGGGTTCAAGCTGGCGGCCGTTTTCCTCCCGCATGATGACATGCGGCCGGGTAACCTGGAATTCATAGCCCTCCCGGCGCATCTTTTCGATCAGAATGGAAAGATGCAGTTCGCCCCGGCCGGAAACCCGGAAACCGATGGTGTCGGTCAGCGGTTCGACCTGCAGGGCGACATCGGCCAGGGTTTCGCGGTTGAGCCGCTCCTCCAGATGGCGGGAGGTGACAAATTTGCCTTCCCGGCCGGCAAAGGGCGAGTCATTGGGGATAAAGTTCATGGAAATGGTGGGAGGATCTATTTCGATGAGGGGCAGGGGTCTGGGGTCGTCAGGGTCGGTGAAGGTGACCCCGACGGTTACGTCGTCCATGCCGGCCACCGCCACGATGTCCCCGGTGGAGGCTGATTCCACCGGCACCTTCCGGTCAGCCTGGAAAGCGAAGATTTTGGTGATGCGCACGGGCCTGATCGAACCGTCCCGCCGGGCGACCACGATATTGCTGTTGAGGCTGACCCTGCCGTTCACCACCTTGCCGATGCCGATGCGGCCGAGATAGGGGGAGTAGTCAATGGTGTTGATCTGGAGCTGCAGAGGTTTGTCCGGATCGCCGGAGGGCGGCGGGACGTGGTTGACGATCATTTCCGACACCGCGGTCATGTCGGTGTCGCCGGTCACCGGCTCGTCCGGCTCCCTGACCGCGTACCCCTCCTTTGCCGAGGCGTAGACGACCGGGAAGTCAAGGATCCGGTCAGGGGCGTTGAGCCGGCCGAGCAGGTCGAATACCTGATCCACGACCCAGTCGCACCGCGCACCCGGCTTGTCGATTTTATTGATCACCACCAGGATGGGGAGATGGGCGGCCAGGGCTTTCTTGACCACGAAAAAGGTCTGGGGCATGGGGCCTTCCTGGGCATCGACCAGCAGCAGGGCCCCGTCGGCCATGCGCAGGACCCGTTCCACCTGGCCGCCGAAATCGGCGTGCCCCGGCGTGTCGATGATATTGATGAGGTGGTCCCGGAACCTGTAGGAGCCGGGACGAAATGGTTATGCCCCGCTCCCGTTCCAGGTCCATGGAATCCATCAGCCGCTCGGCAACCTGCTGGTTGTCGCGGAACATGCCGCTCTGACGGAAAAGCTGGTCAACCATGGTTGTTTTACCGTGGTCGACGTGGGCGATGATGGCGACGTTTCTGATTTTCTGTTGCTCCATATATCTCCGTGGGCGTTTCAATAAAAAAAGTGCGGCGAACCGCACTTGTCGATCCAGGTGGAAAAATGACCGATTATACTGGAAAATGGATAAAATTACAAGATGGAATGCAACGGGGTCCTACCAGCGGTCGAAGACCATTCGGCGGGCGCCGCCCGAACGGCGCAGCACCGGGACATGTGCGTCGACATAGTCGATGACCTGGGCTTTCTTGGAACCGGCGGGCCGCATGATCCTGCCGACGACCTGAAGGAGCCGGCCCTCGAATTTGATCGGGGTGGAGAGGACAAGGGTGTTGAGGCCCGGGCAGTCGAATCCCTCACCGATCAACTGCAGGGTTGATATCAGGACCCTGACCCTTCCCTGGCGGACATCGTCGACGATCGCGGCCCGTTGTTCGGCCGCTACCCTGCCGGTCAGCAGGACGCTGTCAAAGCCCTGCCGGGCAAGTTTGCGCTGCAGAATTTCGCAGTGCGCCACCCGGTCCGACACAACCAGAACCGTCCCCTCGTGTCCGGCCCGGACGATGGCGGCGATGTCGCCGGCGATGAGGTCATTGCGGTCTTCATCGGCGGCCAGGGCCTTGATGAGCTTGGCGTAGTCGCCATGGAAACCGTATTTGAAACCGGTGGGCCGCTGGATGAGTTCGGGCCGGACCACGGCGCCGCTTTCGGCCAGCACCCTCTGGTTAACGGCATGAAGCCGGTCGCCCATGTAGGTATAAATGAGCTGGGTCATGCCGTCCTCGCGGCGGAAGGCGGTGGCGGAAAGGCCGAGCATGAAGTAGCTGTCGAAACTGCAGACCACGTCGGTGAACAGACTGGCCGGCACCCGGTGGCACTCGTCGACGATGATCTGACCGAATTCCGACGGCAGGTCGGCAAGATTGCGGCGGGCGGTATTGACGATAGCCACGGTCACCGGCCGGATGTCATACCTGCCGTCCCCGGCCTGGCCGGCTTCGAGATGGAGAAATTCCCCTATCCGTTCCCGCCACTGATGGAGAAGTTCCTTGGTATGGACAATGATCAGGGTGGGCTGCTGGCGGGCGGCGAGGATGTTCAGGGCCATTATCGTCTTGCCGGAGCCGGTCCCCGCCTCCAGGACCCCGAAGGAGTGGCCGAGGACGGCATCCACCGCCTGCTGCTGATAGGGGCGCAGGGAGCCGTGAAAGGCGAAGTCGGCGGGGGGGAGGCGGCGGCGGTTGTCGATGATTTCCGGGACGGCGCCGGTTACCTGGCGGCTGAGCGTGATCGCCTGATTGACGAAGCCGCGGGGAAAAACGAGACGGCCATCCCTGTCGTGAAAAAAATACAGGGTCGGCTTGAGCTTTTTGCCGATCCAGCGGCTGTATCGTTTTGCCGCCTGGTATTTGGGGTTGATTATGGTGAGCTTTTGCCTGATAATAGCCTTCAGGGTTTCCCCGGCGCCCTCGAGACAGGCTTCGGAATCGACGGTCAGGCGGAAAATGGCTCCGGTCCCCCCTGTTTGCGCGGTCTCGGCTTTATTCATGCGGGAACGCGCCCTGACAGGAAGACTTGAACCGGTTGTTCATCGCAGGAGACACCAATCATGCCCAACACGTTCGTTCATCTGGGGGTGCAGACGCCCGTCAGCCGCATCCTGTCGCGGGGGGCGGATTTCAAATGGATCGCTCTGGGCTGCATCATCCCTGACGTTCCCTGGATTGTGCAGCGGGTCTTCCACACCCTGGACAGCGACGTCGATCTCCTCAGCCTGCGCAGCTACACGACGGTCCAGGCTTCGCTCCTCGGCTGCCTGATCCTGAGCGGGGTTTTCGCCCTGGCGGCTGCCGACAGCCGGAAACTTTTTGCGCTTCTCGCCTGCAACAGCGTCCTGCACCTCCTGCTCGATGCGCTGGAAATCAAATGGGCGGGCGGCGTTCATTTTCTGGCTCCTCTTTCCTGGGATATGACCGGCTTCCGTCTTTTCTGGCCGGAGCATGCGGTCATTTCCGCCCTGACCGTACTCGGCGCCCTGACCCTTGTTCATGCCGGTCCCAGGGACTGGAAAATCCCGGTTGTCCTCTCCCCGGACAGGATAAAGCGCGTCTTTGCCCTGCTGCTGCTGGCTGTCTATTTTATCCTGCCCATCCCGCTTGCGTCCGGGCCGGCAGGTGCGGATAATCATTTCGTCACCACCCTCAGGGACAGAGAGAACCGGGCCGGCAAGTATCTGGAACTTGACCGGAGCCGCTACCGGAGCAGCGACAACACGGTCGCCGTCTTCAGCGGCGAGCGGCTCAAGGTCCGGGGCATGACCCTGCCGGAAGATGGCGTGGTCTCGGTCCGGGGCAACTTCATCGATCAGCATACCATACACATTTCCGCCTATCATGTCCACAGCCCCCTGCGGGACATAAGCAGCGTGGCAGCCCTGGCCGGAGTCATGACGGTCTGGGTTGTTGCACTCGTGAAAAAACGTATTACATTCAGGCAAACCGCTTAACCCGAGGAATTCAAGAAAGGAAAATCCCATGCCCCCCCTTCCGCAGCGCGCCGCATCGACAATTGTCCTTCTGCTGATGATCCTCTTGATGACCCCGAAGCCCGGGACGGCGGAGACGGATATCGTCACCCTGACCCTGCCCGCGGCAACGATCAGGCAGTTTGTTCAGGAGATGCTGCCCCTGCCCATTGAGGCGGGGAAAGACCACCTGCAGGGGGACCTGGTGCTTGATTCGATCAGCAGACTGGAAATGCGGGAAAACGCGGTCCACCTGCAGGGACTTGTTGTCGGCAGCAATGTGGCCCTGCAGACCAGGATGGGGGACCAGGTACTGAACATGAAGGTCGGCGAGGTGCGGCTGCCGCTGACCTGTGATTTCAGCTTCCGTTTCGACCCGGCCGGGAAGATACTCTATGTCACGCCCCGTCTGGAACCTCCGGCACCGACCAATAATCCCCAGGCGGACGCGATCCTGCCGTTTCTGGTCATGCTCGGCGACAGGGAGTACCCGGTTGATCTGACCGCGCTGCGGACCTTTCAGACCCGGATCGGCGGACAGGACGTTGCCGTCTTCATGGATCCGGTCGACATCCAGGTCACGCCGCAGCAACTGATCGTCAAGATGAGACCCGTGGTGAGCAAAAGCAATTGAAGCCATTGGGCTTATTCGGTACATTCAACAGGAAGCGGAACAAATTCAACACGAGGTCGAATCATGTCTGACAACTGCCTTTTCTGCAAGATCATCAGGGGAGAGATACCGGCGGACAAGCTGTATGAAGATGACGACATCATCGCCTTCCGGGACATTGCCCCCCAGGCGCCGGTGCATTTTTTGATTGTGCCCCGCAAGCATATCGGCGGGCCCGCGGAGGTGGACCGGGAGGACGAACGTTTGACCGGCAAGCTCGTTCGCATGGCCGGTGAAATCGCGGCCAGGGAGGGCATCGAGCAGTACCGCCTGGTGATGAACAACGGGCCGGAGGCGGGGCAGACGGTTTTTCACGTTCATCTTCATGTCCTGGGCGGCAGAAATATGATCTGGCCGCCGGGTTGATGAGCGGCTGAACGCTCAATGCCCCGAGTTCGTCCAGGTTCCCTCCGAAAACCGCTGGGCCTGCTGCTGTGGGCCGCGGCGGCCGTGCTCATTGCCGCCCTGGCTCTGCCGTTTCTTGTTGAACGGTTTTTCCTCCCTCCTCTGCTGGCCGGGACGGATCTCGCCGGCCAACAGGTCAGGGTCTCCCGGTTCGGGATCAGCGGCTGCACCCTGCATATAAGCGGGAGCCCTGGCGCTTCTCCGTTGATTGCCGGGGGCTCCGTGCGGATCGACTGGACGGTCGGCGGTCTTCTGCGGCGGCAGGTGGACGAAGTCGCCTGCACCGGACTGCTCGTCCATGTCGACCGGCTGATCGGGAGAAAAAACACTTCGCCGCCCTCCGCGTCCACATCCACGGCCGCTCCGGAACCGAAGGCGCTGCCCCTTGCCGTCGCCAGAATCAGGGTGGCCGATTCCGTCATGGTCTTCGGGCGCGATCACGCCACCGGCGTCATTCCGGTTGCCCTGGCTGCCGATCTGCAGCCGTCCGGTCCCGGCGCCGCTCCGGATCCGCTCCGGTACCGGGGCACCCTGGTGCTGGGCGGTCAGGAAATGAGGGGGGAGTTCACCTATACCCACCTGCAGGGAAACATGACCGGCCGGCTCGAGGGCGAGATGGATCTCGCCGCCCTTGCGGGAAAGGCTTTCCCAGCCTTTTCCAGCACCGGCCGGACAGTGGGCCGGGCGGATATTTCCGCCCGGTTTGCCCTCGGTACCAGACCCTTTGTCCTTGACCGGATCGACGCTGGCGTGCGTCTGCGCGATTTCTCCTGGAACGATCCGGACAGGCACCTGGCGATCGGGGCCGGGGAAGGAGCCGGCTTGACCGTTGCCGGCGGCCGGGCGGCGTACCGCATCGATCTCGACGGCATTGTCTTTTCCGGTCAGGTGCGCGCCGAAGTGGAGGCGGGGGCTGATATTTCAGTTGCCGCCGAAGGGATCGGCTGGCAGGGGAATATGGCGGTCATTCCAGGCACCGGCGGCTGGGACGGCGGGTGGTTCATGGATGCAGCGGCGCCGCTTCGCCTGCGGCACGGGGGGACCGTCGACAACGATGGGGTGCGGGTCCGGCTGAAGACGGAACCGGGCGGGGAGCGGCAGGCTGCCTACACCGGTCATTTCAGGGAAAACAGTTTCCGCGCCGCCGCGGTGGAGGCGGAGGCGGATCTGGAATTCAGCCGCGCCGGAGCGGGGGAGAAACTGAAGGTTGAAGCAGCGGCCAAAGTGACAGACCTGGCCGGCGAATTTCCCGGCGGATCGTTTTTCCTTCCCGCAGCGGCAGTCAGGGCCTCGGCGGCGAGTTCCGCCGAGGGCGGGGCGGAGGGACGGCTGTCCGTGAAGGGCCGGTTCAGCGCCGGCGGCGGCGGACTTGCACTCCCTGCCCGGGACATACGAATCCAGGGCATTCAACTGTCCCTGCCGTTTTTTCTGCCGGGACCGGCAGAGGGGGCGGCAGGCGATTTCCGCATCGACGATATGTTTTTCCGCCAGGTGCGGCTGGGCGGCCTGGCCGCGACCCTGGAACAGCGGGGCCGGGACTTCCTGCTGACCGGCGAGCTGAAGAGTCCCGTCCTGCCGGACAGCCCTGTACGCCTGGCAGCGAGGGTTGCCATGCCGCCCGACGAGACGCCGTTTCTGGAACTGTCCGGGGCCGTTGCCGAAGCGGGTTTCGATCTGCATCCCCTGACGGATCTCCATCCGCAGTTGAAAGAAATTTCCGGTTCGGGGACGCTGGACCTGGACGCCGACCTGGCGGTGGACCGGTGCGGAGTGAACGGCACCCTGGCGGTCGGTCTGCGGGACGGCAGATTCGAAATTCCCGAAACGGAGGTATCCCTGCGCGACACCGCCTTCACCTTTGTCCTTCCGGCCCTGCCGCGGCTGGAGTCAGCCCCGGCGCAAAAGCTCACCTTCGGGACGATACGGGGGAAAAAAGCGGTCCTGCACGATGTTGCCGTCGCCTTTCAGGTCGAATCGCCGGAATCGCTGTTCATCGAACAGATATCGGCGAAATGGAGCGGGGGAAGGATCTTTACCAGCAGCTTCAGGCTGCGGCCGGACATGCGGGAAGTGGAAGCGGCCCTGATCTGCGACCGCCTGGAACTGGCCCAGATCCTGTCGCAGCTTGGCCTTGCCGAGGCCGAAGGAGAGGGAAGGATGAGCGGC
>JALHJD010000192.1 GCA_022837185.1 Desulfobacteraceae bacterium | reverse complement strand
ACTATGTCCCGACGGTCGATGAGGGCTCCGACCCCGGCGGTGATGGTGGAGATCCTAATCCTCCAGACACACCTCCAGGAAAAGACAAAAACGTGAAAACTAAAAAGGTCAAATAAAAGTCGGAGAAGGGGTCAAGTCTTTGCTTGACCCCTCTCAACCGCAACAGGCACTGCCGGCGTCGTGAGCCGGTCGAAAAGGAGGTGAGGTGGGGTCGAGTAATTGTCAAGGAGAAATTGAGGAATGAGGGAAAGCGGGAGTCGGCCCCCTTCCGATCACGGAATCACGAGGGAAGAGAGGGGAGGGGGTCTGCATCCGCTGTAGTGTTTTCAGGGAAAAAGGAGGATACGCCATGAAAAATCTGTTCGCCATGTTAGCAATTGCCGCCATCATGACCCTGCCTGCCGGCCCGATGCTGGATGCCGGTAAGGCGGCCGATGCCGGTACGATCATCGCCAAGAAGGGAGATCCCAGCGGCCCGGGAGGATGGAAGGACGCTCCCAAGCCCCCCGGCTGGAGCAAATCGAAGAAAACCAGCAAGCTGGAAGTCCTGCCCGGCAGTGTGATCATGTCCAAAGGCAGCGGCGATAATCGGCCCAGTCCTCCAGGCTGGTCAGGCAAAAAAGGTAAATAAACGTCCTGTGAAAAGGGGTCAAGTCTTTGCTTGACTCATGTTGATTCCTGGCGTTTTCCAGGGGGAAATATCTCAGTTCATTTTCTTCCCATTTGTCCGAATTCTTCCCCCTTGAAGGAACGACCCAAAACACATATCATAAAAAAAGGGTGTTATCCCTGCCAACTCCCACCAGTCTGATTCAGGAACAAATGCTTACTGCCGCCGCACTACCTTCATTCAAGCAGTGCACCAGATGCGGGAGCACGTGGATCGACTGTACGGACTTCCTGTCGGATCCTTCCGTGAATCTGCGCGCCTACCAGGTGTCGTTCGAGGAGCTGGAGGCGGGCATTTTTCTGTTTGATCATTCCTGCAGGGCCTCCCTTTCCATCGCCGTCGGCGATTTCTCCCACCTTTCTGACGGCCCGGTCTTTGAGGAACGGGCCGTTGGCACCGATGAATGCCCCGGGTACTGCCTGAAAAGAACCAATTTTGACCGATGCCCCGTCAGGTGCGAATGCGCGTATATCCGGGAAGTGCTGCAGATAATTAAAATCTGGCCGAAAAATGCAGGGTAATGGGAGAAGCCTGACGTGGGTACGATGTCCCTGTCCTCGGGGAACACGTCAAACCGGATGGTTCCGTTCAATCAACCGCTCCGCCCGCTCCAGGAAAAGACGAAATGGAAAAATTGAATACCAACACGGCTGAAAATTGACTCATTGGCAAGAATATTTGTATTGTTTTTGTGATAACAGATAGAAGAAGTATAATAAACAAAGCGTGTGCGGGTCCTGACGAGAGTGTAGACAGGCGCCAGGATAAAAATCACCGAGGATTCCTTCTTTCAACCGAGATGGGGATGAATCCATGGAGCTGGTTGTCAAATATCCGGTTTATGACCTGGATAATCAGTTGCTGGTTCGGGAGGGAACTGAGCTTACCTCCGATTTTATGGACGATTTCTGCCGGGAAAAAAGGAGAAAACACCCCTTTGCCCGCCTGTTTGAATATGGGGATGTACAAAAGGACCTGCTGAACGAATTTCTCATTCCCCCCTACGATGTGATTTTCTCCCGGGAAGAAACAAGGACCAGGGTGTTGGGACTGCTGGCGGACGTAGCTCTGCCGATGCCTGTCTTCCGAATGATGGATTACTTCCGGAACAATGATTTCCACACCTATCGCCACATGCTGATCATTTCCGCCCTGACGACACTTATCCTGGACGATCTTGCTCCTCGGAAAGGCAATTCGGCAAAAGAATGCACGCATTTCGGACCGTTGCACGATCTGGGCAAATATACCGTTCCGCTGCCCATCCTGATGAAGGAAACACCCCTGACCGCCAGGGAGCAGGACAGACTGAAGCATCATGCCGTCGCCGGCTATGTCCTGGTGAGTCATTACCTCGGGGACCATGGCGGCCTCTCCTCGCTGATTGCCCTTGATCACCACGAGCGGCGCAATGGCACCGGCTATTCCAGGGGCATTGAGCTGCTGAATCTGGTCGTGGAGGTGACCACGGTCTGCGACATCTACGATGCCCTGGTTGCCCGCAGACCCTATCGACCGGTTTCCTTCGACAACCGGACCGCCCTGGAGGAGCTGACATCGATGGCCCGGCGGGGAGAAATCGGCTGGGCGCCGGTCCGGGCGCTGGTGGCGTACAACAGGAAGAAAAAGACCAGCGTGGAGGAGGTCGCTGTTTCGCTGGAGCGCCGGGGCAGCCCGCCGCGGCAGAATGTCTACGGCATGCTGTCCGAGGAAGAATGAAGGTCGAAAGGGTCCTCGAGGGACGCTATTGACTACGTTGACTAAACCCGGCTTCGCCGGAAGTTTGCAGTTGGCAGCGTTCCACCCCGTGCTGCGGGGACGATTGAGGAGAAAAACATGTTTGTGCACCCGACCTGCATATGCGGGCAAGGGGTTTGCCGGGGAGGCAAGCGAACGAAGTGAGAAGAACGGGAAGGGCAGGGCCTGTCCTTGACTCCCTGGGGAGCCAACAACGGACCCTGCCCAGTGACAGTGTTTAGGCGGTTTGCATCGCCGGCCGCAGGGTAAAGAGGTGGTAAACCGTGGTGATCGCTCCGGCCAGAAAGACAAGGCCCAGGACGATGGCGGTCTTGAACCAGAACATCATGGACATGTGCGCGGTCATGTAGCCGATGTCAAGAAAGCGCTCCAGGTAGACCTGGAGGATGCCGGCGACACCGAAGACCAGGCAGAGGAAAAACATCGACACGCCCATGGTCCAGAAACCCCAGTGGCCGGCCTTGGCGTCATATTTCTCAATGCCCTTGAATTGCGGCATGGCGAAATAAAAGACGGTCAGGTTCAGCAGGGCGTAGGCCCCGAAAAAGGCCATGTGGCCGTGTGAGACGGTTATCTGGCTGCCGTGCGTATAGTAGTTGATGGGCGGCAGGGTATGGATGAAGCCCCAGACGCCCGCGCCGACAAAGTGATAGAGGGCCAGGCCGACGATGTATATCCAGATCAGGCGGTTGACGATGGGGTTTTTCCGCTCGCGGATGTGCAGCCAGGTATCGACAACCATCAGCAGGATGGGCAGCGGCTCCAGGGCGCTGAATATGCCGCCCCACCAGAGCCAGTAATCGGGCGCCCCGATCCAGTAGTAATGGTGGCCGGTGCCGACGATGCCGGTAAACAGAAAGAGGCCTGTCTCGACGTAGAGCCATTTTTCCACCACCTTGCGCTCGACGCCGGTGACCCGGAGGATGATGAAGGCGATGATCGCGGCGGTGATCAGTTCCCAGGCTCCCTCGACCCACAGATGGATGACCCACCACCAGTAATAGTAATCGGCATTGAGGCTGGAGTAGAACGGTATGCCGAACAGGTACATGAGGGCGAGGAACAGGACCCCGCCGACCAGCATCCACTGCAGGACCGAACGCTTCTCCGCCCGCAGCACGGTCATGAGGATGTTGTAGAGAAAGAGCAGGGCGGCGACGACAATGACCAGATCCAGGGGTACAGGTATTTCGAGCAGCGGCTTGCCCTGGGTCCAGCCGAAGAGAAAACCCACCACGGCGGCAACGGCGGCGGCGGCGAACAGGATGAGCTGCAGCCAGGCGATTTTCGTGCTGTGCAGTTCGCGTTCACATTCCGCCGGCAGGATGAAATAGGCCCCGCCCATGAAACCCAGCAGCATCCAGGCGACCAGAAGATTGGTATGAATTGCCCGGGTCGTGGCGAACGACAGCATGTCGACCAGTCCCTGGGGCAGGGTGAAGGCATAATTGGCGGCAAGCCACAGGCCGAGGACAACCTGCAGGATGAACAAAACAAGAGAAAGCTGCATGTACGGCAGCGCTACTTTCTGGCTTTGATATTCTATGGTCATCGGTTTCCCTCCTTTAGCGTAAACTCAAAATGAAATCAGCAATGATGCCGGCGGTCTCCGGCGTGATATTCTGGGCCGGCATGCTGGAATCGGAATTGACCGATCTCGGGTCCAGCATGAACCGGACCAGGGTCTCCCGGTCATAGTCGAGGTCCCTGGCCAGTTCGCCGAAATCACCGGCAATATCCCGCCCCTGGTTGGCAAAGGAGTGGCAGCCGCCGCAAGCGCCGAGGACGATATCGGTCTTTCGTACTTTTTCAGGCTGTTCATCGCGCAACCGTGCGGCCTGCACATATTTTTCATCCTGGGGCGGCCATTTTCTGTTTTCAATGTTCGCCGTCCAGTGGAGGAACTGCACCAGGTCGGCGGCTTCCGCCTCGGTAACCCCGAGGTTGGGCATCTTGCGGAAGGAGTCCCGGTAGATCTCCTGGGGTTGCATGACTATGGAAATGATGTTGCTTTCCCCCAGCCGATAATAAGCCTTGGTCATATCCGGGGCATAATATCCGCCGAAGCCGAGGATCGTATGACAGTTGTTGCAGTTGTACTTGTGCCATACCTTTTTTCCGGCCACGACCCGATCGTCAATTTTGCTGGTGTGGGCGTACGCTTCCTCCTGGCGGTGAAAATCCCAGGTCAGCCATGCAAAGATGGCGACGGAGACAAGCGTTCCCGCCCAGAAAATGATTCTGGCATTTCGTAAAGTCATACTTTTTCCCTCCTTCCTGATGGTGAAATATCATGCCTGGCGGCATGCTGTCCTTTTCTGTTTCTCCTGTACAAAATTCCACACAGAGTGTACGGGTTGAGGATGAAATTGTTCTCCCTTGACAAGGACTTCTGCCCGTAATGTATTTTTTTTATAAGCCGGGTTTAATGCCTCAACCTTGATCTATGTCAATTATTTGAACTTTCCCGGCGGATGGCACTGGGTCCCGACAACACTGGTGCAGCCGGATGGAAGGAGAATTTTTGAAGGGGCCCTCTGATGCGGGATTGGGGTCGGGGGAATCCGTTGAAGGTTCAGGGGGGATGGGGCATGGGGCATGGTACGGCTTCCCGGGGGTCGGGACGTTTCTTACTGAAGCCCGCTGGAGAATTGTGTTTGTCGGCATGCTGTTCTCCCTTGCCGGGGAGGATGGCCAAGGCCTTGACGGTATCCTTTTCCCGGCGGGATTTTTTTTTGGGGCCGAGCGGTTCCGAGGTTGTGCAACTCAAGAAGCATGCCAATCAGCCGTGATGACTGATGACGTCTGCGGAAAAGCCCCCGGGACCGACCAAAGAGTAACTGTTCCTTTTGGCTTCAGGTGGTTTTGCGGCCTGTCGTCCCGAAATTTATCCTGTCCGGAAGGAAATCTGTCCATTTTTACAGGAAAGGGAGGGTTTGCCCGGGACCCGGCCAGTAAGGTTGACAAAGGGTTTTACCACCCTTTTCGTCATTTTCCTGGGGTTGGCATTACATTTGCGAGGAATGAAGGTAACCCCAAAGGGTCGGAAACGATGATCTTTGAGATGCTTCAGGGATTATTGCCGTCCCTGCGGAATCCAGGCCGGGGTGAATACAGTGGCAGCCGTTGGCACGGTTCTGGCAGAGGGTACGGCCAGTCATGATGCATTTATATACGGGCAAGATAATGGACAAGGAAAGACCCTACAAACAGTGCAAGAGGTGCAGGAAAACATGGAGGGATTCCTCTGAATTCCTGTCGGACCCTGAATTGAGGTTCCATGCCTATCAGGCCTCTTTCGAGGAATTGGAAACCGGACTCTTTCTCTTCGAGCACTCCTGCAAAACCACATTGTCTATCCAGGCGGGAGAATTTTCTCACCTCTACCAGGGCCCTGTTTTCAAGGAAAGGGCGACCGGAACAGAGGAATGTCCTGGATTTTGCGGGAAAGCCGGCAATCTGGAACCTTGCACCGTCGAG
>JALHJD010000191.1 GCA_022837185.1 Desulfobacteraceae bacterium | reverse complement strand
GACGACCAGGGGAAACAGGCAGATCCGCTGGTACCAGCACAGGACACAGGGGGCGAACTCCATCACCCAGCTGAAGAATAAACTTCCCAGGGTTGATATGGAGACCGTGAGCCAGCACAGAAACAGGATCCCCCATCCCCTGTCGGCAGTCGGCGTACCGTTTGTCATGAGAAAAAGACTCCTTATCATCCGGGAAGGAAAAAAAAGGGGCAAACCCCTAGCCGGTGCCATTGTGTTCCCGCGGTCCGGCGTCTCCCCGCCCTGTTCGCCGAAAGACTATAAGAACGGTGAAGGAAAAAATACAGAAAAATGTTGTTGATGTCTCTTGCCCGTCACTGCCGGCCGCGCCGAAATCAGGCCGCCGCCCGCAGGGAACCGGGATGCGGGAGTATCCGGCAAAGCATCCGCCGCCGGCACCCGGCGTCCAATCAGCCGGTTATCTGCCTCCGCCGGGCAGAACATCCGGGGGCAGCGGCCCGCCGCCCCCGTGGATTACCGTTCCCATCCCCTGTTCATCGTATCCGCGTCCCTGGATGTACGGCTGCTTTTTTCCCGGCTGCTCCTTGTCGGGCTCCGTCTCCACCTGGTCAGCAAAGCGTTCTTTCTCCTCGGCGGACATCTCCCGGAGCCGTTTTTCCCACTCATGGGCATATGCCTTGCGCTCCGCTTCCGGCGCGTTGAGAATGGCGCCGCGCAGTTCCGCCAGTTCATCATTGTTCATGTTGCCGAAATCCATGGCCTGTCCCGCGGAACAGGCGAGGCTGAACATCAGGGCCATGCCGATTGCAGTCATTCTGTTCATCCGTTGATCCTCCTCTGTAGCCGGTCCGTCCGGAAATCAGCCCGCCGTCCGGCTCCGCCGGTCCGGATAGAGCCGCCCGCGCCACGGACCGCGTCCCCGGGGAAAAAGAAACTCCAGATAATCCTTGCGGATGCCGACCCGCAGTCCCCGGGCGAGATGCAGTTCGCTTCCGGACCGGGCGCCCGCGGCGGCCTCGGTTATTTTCATGATATGGTAATAGGAGGCCGTCCCGCCCACTTCCCACAACAGTTTTTCGATGATCCGCCGCTGGATGGCAATTGGCTGATCAAGCAGGCCGGGCCGGTTGAGCACGATTCTCCAGGACGACGTCTGCCTGTTCCGGGAAACCCCGGCAACGACGGCTTCCAGCGCCTGACTGGTCATCTGTTCAAGCAGGTCCTCGTCCTCGGCAAGGCTGTCGGCGGTCTTACACAGGGCGCGGCGGATGCCGAGGTCAAAATTCCTTTCAAGATAGGGCAGGAGCTGATGGCGGACCCGGTTCCGCAGGTAGCGCAGGTCAACATTGGTCGAATCGTCAAAAAAATGAATCCGGCGCTCCCGGAGGTAATCGAGTATCCGCGCCTTCCCGAACCTGAGGAACGGCCGGATGATATCCCTGCTGCGGGAACGCATGCCGGACAGTCCTTTCCTCCCCGATCCGCGCAGAAGACGGAGAAGGACTTCCTCGGCCTGATCATCGGCGGTATGCGCCACGGCGATGCAGCCTGCGTCAAATCCGGCTGCGGTTTCCCGCAATGCCGCATACCTGAGATCACGGGCCGCATGTTCCAGGGAAAGCTTCTTTTCCCCGGCCGACCGCCTGACGTCAACCTGGACCGCGGCAAACCGGGCATCCAGCTTTTCCGCCAGGGCCCGGACATAGTCCTTCTCGGCCGCTGATTCTTCGGGGCGCAGGCCATGATCCACGTACAACGCCGCAAGGGTAATCCCCAAGGGGGAACGCAGCGCAGCCAGCACGTGCAGCAGGGCGACCGAGTCAGGCCCGCCGGACACCCCGACCAGCACCGTTTTATCGGCGGCCCGGAGCAGGCGCTCCCTCTGCATATTTTTCAGGGTATCGCGCTCAAGGGAATGCATTGCAATTATCCGTGCACAACATGTCGCCTTTTGATACCATTGAAAAAGCTGAAAGAAGAATGGGTACAGCGCCGGTCAGGCCGGGCGTTTCCGGTGGGGAGCCCCCGGCTTCATGGCTGAATATATATCATAAAACCGGCCGGATCGGCAACTCCGGCGGGCCGGTCGGATTCACGAACATGTCAGAACAGCAGCGCATCGCCTGCGAACAGATCATCAGAAACCATCTGCGTACCGCCTTCCTCTTGCCCGACGACAGGATAGACGCCTTGCTGCCGCGCTTCCTGGCATCGCTGCGAGAGCTGTGGTCGAAGCTTGAACATGCTGCGGCAACAGGCTCCCGGGAGGAAACCGGCCGGGCCGGCCATGCCCTGAAAGGGGCGTTGCTGAGCCTCGGCTTGACGGCGCCGGCGGACAAAGCGCTTGCCGTTGAACAGGCCTGCAGGGCAGAAGGAGGAGCGGACGATTATTTTCCGCTTATCGCCGAGCTGAAAGAAGAAATGGCCGGAATCATCTGATGCCCGCCCTCACCCGGCCTTGTCCCCGTCGCAATCCCCTTCCTTCGGGCATTCGCCTCCCACGCACCTGACGTACCTGAGGGTCAGAAATACGGCGGCAAGGAGAACCGCCCCGCCGACGAGCCCGTCGACGGCACGCTCGAACGAGGTTCCTATTCCCGCTTCGACCCGAACATTGATAATCAGCCAGACTATGAAACAGACCAGGAACCAGACCGACCTGCTTTGATTATTCCTCCAGTTCTGCATACAACCTCCTCTCTGACGGGTGACGTGAATACCCCCCGTAACGGGGTCGATTCAGGCCGACCTTGAAGCAGCGGATTGAAGATGTTCCCCCCGGAATCCGCCGGGAGCCGCAAAGACCGCCCGATCCGGCACTGCAGCCGTCAGGCCCTTACCGGGGGGAATTTCCAGCCAGGCGTGCAAGCAGCCGCTCATGGATGTTGTCGAATCCGCCGTTGGACAGAATGGCGATCACATCTCCCGGGACGGCGTGACGGACGAGGAAATCGAGGATTTCCTCAGTCCGGTCGAAGCAGTACGCCTCCCTGCCCCCGGCCCTGAGATCGTCAACGAGCCTGGAGGCCGAAAACTGCTGATCCAGCGGGACATCATCCAGGGGTACATGCTGCCTGACGACAATTATTTCCCCGCAGGGAAAGGCGCCTGCATATTCCTGCTGAAACACCGAACGCCGGCTCGAATTGGTGCGCGGTTCAAACACGACCAGCAGCCGCCTTTCCGGCCAGGCCGATTTCAGGGCCGCGATGGTTTCCCGGACGGCGGTGGGATGATGGGCAAAATCGTCCACCACGGTGATGGAATTGATCTCCCCGCGGATCTGCTGCCGCCGTTTTATGCCCTGAAAAGAAGCGAGGCCTGCCCGGACGGGCTCCGGTTGAAACCCGAGATGGTCCAGCAGGGCGATGACCGCGATGGCATTGAGGACATTATGCATTCCCGGCATGGGCAGGCGGAAGCGGCCGTAGAGCGACCCCCGGCGGTACACCTCAAACTCCGACGCCAGCCCCCTGGAGGTGTACGTATCCACCCGCCAGGCACAATCCGGGGCGGTCCCGTAGCCGACGACCTGACAGGCGGCCTGTCGGCAAACCTCCCTGACAACCGGATCGTCCAGGCAGGCGAATATGGCCCCTTTCGCCGGAACAAGCCGGACGAAGCGGGCAAAGGCATCCTTGATCATCTCCAGGTCGCGGAAAATATCGGCATGATCAAATTCAATGGAGGTGACAATGGCGTAATCGGGGCGGTAATGGAGAAACTTGGAACCCTTGTCAAAAAAGGCCGTGTCATACTCATCCCCTTCGACAACAAAGTACCCGCCCCGGCCCAGATTGAAATTGCGCCCGAACCCCTCGACAATCCCCCCGATCATGAAGCCGGGCGAAGCGCCGGCCGCATGGAGAACGGAAGCAAGCAGGGACGAAGTGGTGGTCTTGCCGTGGGTGCCGGCGACCACCAGCGATATCTGATCGTTGAGAAAGAAGTGGCCCAGGGCCTGGGGCATGGAAACATAGTTGATCTTCAATTCGGCCAGCCGCACCGCCTCGGGATTGACCGCGCGAATGACGTTGCCGACGATGACAAGATCAGGCCCGAACTCGAGGTTTGCCGCCCTGTATCCTTCCCTGACCTCTATGCCGGCGGCCTTGAGAAAGTCGGACATCGGCGGATAGACGTTCTGATCCGATCCGGTCACACTGAAGCCGCGTTCCTTGAGCATGCCGGCCAGGGCGGCCATTCCCGTGCCGCAGACCCCCATGAGGTGAATGCGGCGCACATTCGCGGGAACCTCATTCAGTGCCGGATCGAGAACCGCCGCTTTCACTCCGAACGCACCGACTTCCTGACCGTCTCGAAAATCCTGGTGTAGGTCTCCTCGAAATTGGCCGGGGTGAGCCGACCGACCTCGATAAACTTGACCACGATTTCCTTGGTCACCTTGAACACCGCCTCATCCGTTACCGGACGGCTGGCCGCGACCGATTCCTTCTTTTCACCGCTCATAATGCTGCTCCATTGAAAAACCCCTGCTGCGGGAAGAAGGCCAATTCTTTACCATTGCAACAGGGGTTTCCATGCTCCACGGGAAAAACCTCCTCGGCACTCCCCGGGAAAATGATCATTGGGTCCGTCGGTCAACCGTTCAATCAGTGTTCGGCCAGAGAAGCATAATCCACCGCGGCGGCATAGGAAATGAGCTGGCTCCTCTCCGCATTCTTGCCCTTGAGGGTGACCATGAACCGGTTCTCAACCACGATATTGACTTCCCCCTTGCGGGCGGCTTCGTCGTACTGCACTATGGCCCGCTGGCCGTTGACGTTTTCAAGCTTTCCCCCGCTGGCCCCGGCGATCATCGGATTGTTGATCATCATCACCAGCGACTGGAGCAGGGGCGAGTCGGAAACGATGTCAATGGTGATGACGGCGGGTTTTTTTGAATAGGACCGGCTCACTGTTATGCCCCCGCCGAACACCGCCGCGCCGAGGGCCTGTGCGGTCGCCGGCTCCGCCTCCCAGCCGGCAAGCGGCTCGGGCAGCAGACTTTTCATTGCCTCGCTTTTCTTCTGCCTGATCAGTTGCGAGGCGTATTCCAGATTGCTGGTCGCCCCGGCGAGATCGTTGTTCTTGTACTGACTCACGGCCTGTTCGATGATCGTCAGCACCTCATCCTCGGCAAAAAGAGACGGAGAGTGCAGGATCAGCGCCAATCCGGCGGCCAGGCCCACGACAAATTTTTTCATAAAGTACCTTTGCTCAAGAGAATTGTCCCCCGACCCGCGCAAACCATTTTCCCGCCGCTTCCGACGACTAAGGGGAGAGATGCGCACCCCGGATTGGAAGGGGGCATGAATTACATTCTTGATACCAGGAGCGCATATCTCTGTCAAGGAGGACCGGCGGCGGCGGTGACGGCGATATGCTGATTTTTGCATTATTCCGCCCGGTTGTCACTCGTGTAATTCTTCGCCCGTTTTTCAGGCTGATCACACCATACGGCTACGCTCTCGACGTCTCTTCTCCTGGGGTGAGCCCCAGCTTCAGCATGATCCGGTCGGCAATCGCCTCCGCCTCCAGACCCTCGACGCCGATCTCGACATCCGCCGCCTTCCTGTACAGGGGAAGCCGCTTGGCATACAGTTCACGGGCCTTGTTTATGTCCCCCAGGAGCGGGCGTTTTTTAATTTTCTTCCGGCCCCGGGGATGATCGTGAATGGCCTGCAATATGACTTCAAGGGGCGCGTGCAGGAACACCACCGCGTCGCCCTCTCCCCGTTGGAGGGCATGGAAGAATCCCCCTCCGGTGGCGACGATGGTGTTGCGCACATTGCAGCGCAGCCATTCGGAGGTCCGCTGTTCAAGCTGCCTGAAAAACGGTTCGCCGTCCACGGTGAATATCGACCTTATTTTGCGGTTGGTCATCGATTCGATCAAATCATCGGTATCAACCGCAAATAATCCGGTTTTTCCGGC
>JALHJD010000190.1 GCA_022837185.1 Desulfobacteraceae bacterium | reverse complement strand
ACCCCGGGCTACCCGATTGTGAGGCCGTAATCATTGTGCCCTTTAACTTTTTTTCCTTTTCTTGGCCGGCGCCTTCGCCTCGGCTTCCTTTACTCGAAACATTACGATCTTCTTAATCAGCTTCAAGGGCATTGGCTTATCGACTGGGAATCTGACTGAGCCCTTTGCGCGCTCATACGAAGACAACTCGTCCTTGAATTCCTCGATTCCGGATGGCGTTGGATAGAACCCCACGTGGTTTTTGAATGCCGCGAAATGGACTATATTTTCTTTCAAAACGAACGTCGGTATCCGATATTTGATTGCTTCCTCTGCCTCAGGTGCAGCCTCCTTTATAGCAGCTCGTATCTGTTCCAGAATCTCTTGTACATCGGGCGGGAAATGAGCAATGTACTCGTCGATATTCTTGGGGTACTGAGCACTTTTCATCTGCTGACCTCCTTCACCTCAGTGGTAACCTGCGGTCGAAATGGCAGAAGGGTGAGCCGAAAGGATAAAACAAACAAGATCGCCCTTTGCGAACAACGACGAATTGCCAGCTGTGGATTGATGGTAATCAAATAAATATACCTGTATTTAGATTTTTTCCTGCTCCCGGAAATCATTTTCCATCAGGGTTTTTCTCGGTGCCAAGGAATCTTTTGATTTCGTTCAGAAAGGCGTCGCCGTATTTTTCCAGCTTGGCGAAGCCGACGCCGTGGATGGCGAGGAAGGCGGTTTTGTCGGTGGGGAGCTTGGCGGCCATTTCGGCCAGGGCTTTGTCGCTGAAAATTATGTAGGGCGGGGCTCCGGCCTGGTCGGCCAGTTTTTTGCGTAAGGCGCGCAGTTGTTCGAACAGCTCCGGGTTGGCGTCGATGTCGCCGGTTTTGCGGCGGGGCGTTTTGCGCGGGGCCTCGGCTTTGACCCGGGGGCGGGCCATGGTCAGGGTCTGTTCGCCGCGCAGCAGGGGCCAGGAGGAGGGGGTCAGCTTGAGGACCGAGAAGTCGCCGACCTCCTGGCTGAGAAAGCCCTGGTGCACCAGTTGGCGCAGGAGGCTGCCCCAGTATTCGCGGCTTTGGTCCGTGCCGATGCCGTAGGTGGAGAGGCGGTTGTGGCCCAACTGCATGATGCGCTCCCTGGAGGAGCCGAGCAGGACGTCCATGACATGGCCCATGCCGAAGCGCTGGCCGACCCGGTAGACGCAGGACAGGGCCTTGCGGGCGTCCTCGGTCACATCCAGCAGTTCGGGGGGATCGAGGCAGACATCGCAGTTGCCGCAGGGCTCGGGCAGCCGTTCGCCGAAATAGCCGAGCAGGACCTGGCGGCGGCAGTTCAATGATTCGGCATAGCCGACCATGCTGTTGAGCTTGTGCAGTTCGATCCGCTTCTGCTCCGGGTTGGTGGTGTGCTCGATCAGCCCCCTGGCCACGGCGATATCGCCGTAGCCGAACAGGAGCAGGGCCTGGGCGGGCAGGCCGTCGCGGCCGGCGCGGCCGGTTTCCTGGTAGTAGCTCTCGATGTTTTTCGGCAGGTCGTAGTGGACCACGAAGCGGATATTGGACTTGTCGATGCCCATGCCGAAGGCCACCGTGGCGACGATGATCCGGATGTCGTCGCGCAGGAAGTCTTCCTGCACCTGCTTGCGGCTCGCCGCGGCCAGGCCGGCATGATAGGACGCCGCGGAGAAGCCGGCCTCGAGCAGCTGGGCGGTCACTTTTTCCACCCGCTTGCGGCTCAGGCAGTAGACGATGCCCGCCTCGTCCTTCCTGTCCTGCAGAAAGGCGGTGAGCTGGGCAAAGGGCTTGCGCTTTTCCAGCACCGAATAGCGGATGTTGGGCCGGTCAAAACTCGAGACGTAGCAGCCGGCATTTTCCAGGTTCAGCCGCTGCAGGATGTCCCGGCGGGTGTGGGGTTCGGCCGTGGCCGTCAGGGCGATCACGGGGATGCCTGGAAACAGGTCGCGCAGCCGGCCCAGCTTGCAGTATTCCGGCCGGAAATCGTGGCCCCACTGGGAGATGCAATGGGCTTCGTCAATGGCGAACAGGGCGATGGGGATGTCCCGCAGCCGTTCGATGAACTCATCGTTCATCAGCCGCTCCGGGGCGACGTACAGCAGGTCGAGCTCCCGGCCGTGCAGCCGGGCCAGGACCTGGCGGGCCTCGCCGCTGTTCAGCGACGAATTGTAGAAGGCGGCCCGCACCCCGCAGGCGTTGAGCGCGTCCACCTGGTCCTTCATCAGGGAGATAAGGGGGGAGACGACGACGCCGACCCCCGGCCGGTGCAGGGCGGGAATCTGAAAGCACAGCGACTTGCCGCCCCCGGTGGGCATCAGGACAAAGGCGTCCTCGCCGCGGACCAGCCCTTCGATGATCTCCCCCTGGTGTTCCCGGAAGGATGCGTAGCCGAAGACGTTGCGCAGCGTGTCCAGGGGGGACGTGGTCTTCATCGTAGTCATTGATAATATTACATTTCGCTGTTTAAAAATTATTTATTTGCATTGCTCCCACTTTACCCCAACCGGGAGTCCGACCCAAGACAATTTTTAGGAAATTATGAATGAAGAATGCAGAATGCAGAATGGGAAGAAAGGCGGAATGACGCTTTGAAAATACTGGATTTCGGTTCCCCGATCGTAGTCGAGGACAGGCTTCACGGGAATGACGTGAAACGGCGATTTTCGATTTTTTACGGATTCATCATAATTTTACATTCATAATTCTGCATTCATAATTTCTCCAGCGGCTTACGGCTTCTTTTTTCGGGGCTTTCTTTTTTGTTTCGTCAGGCCCAGGCACCTATTGCAGCGGTCGTCGCTGCACCACTGGCAGGAGAAGCAGTCCTTGCACGGATGCTTCTTTTTGCAGTTTCCGCATTCGGGGACGTAGATCAGTCCCCGGTTGTCCGGCAGTTTTCGAAAAGACATGAAATGTTCCGCTTCCTCCCAAGGTTCGTACCATAAATCTAATGCCGGAAGGGAGCATGATCAAGACAGCCCTGGGATGGATCTGCATTCCCGCTGCCCGAAGGGCATGACCGGGGATGTCCCGCGTCAGAGTACCCCCCATATATCGCGGGCGTATTCCCTGATGCTGCGGTCGCTGGAAAACTTGCCCATGCCGGCCACATTGCAGATCGCCCGCCTGGTCCACTCCTCCTTGTCGAGGAAGATGCGGGCCGCTTCATCCTGGACGCGCAGGTAATCCTCCATGTCGATCAGGTGCAGGTACGGGTCGCGCCTGTGGTCGAGCAGGTCGTTGATAATCGGCCGGAACAGGCCGCGGTCGCCATTGGTGAAGGTGCCGTCGCCGAGGCTGTCGATCACCTCGCGGATTTCCTCGTTCTGCTTGTAGATCATCATCGGGGTACACTGGGGATTTCTTCTTTCCCATTCCGCGTCCTCGGCATCGAGGCCGAAAATGAAAATGTTTTCCTCGCCCACCTCTTCGCGTATTTCGATATTGGCGCCGTCCAGGGTGCCGATGGTCAGGGCGCCGTTGAGGGAGAATTTCATGTTGCTGGTGCCGGACGCCTCGGTGCCGGCGGTGGAGATCTGCTCGGACAGGTCGGCCGCCGGGATGATCTTTTCCGCCTGGGACACTCCGTAGTTCTGGATGAAGGCGACCTTCAGCAGGTCGGCAACGCGGGGGTCCCGATTGATGGTGTTCCCCACCGCATTGATGAGCTTGATGATCAGCTTGGCCTTCCGGTACCCCGGGGCAGCCTTGCCGGCGAAAACGACGGTCCTGGGAGTGGTGAACCGCTCCGGCCGCTTGATGATGCGATGGTAGAGGTGGACGATGTGCAGCACGTTCAACAGTTGTCTCTTGTATTCATGTATCCGTTTCACCTGCACGTCGAACAGGGAGTCGGGATTGACGGCAACCCCGCATTTCCTGGCGATTAGGCTGACCAGGCGCATTTTGTTCCGCCGCTTGGCTTCCCGGAATTTTTCCTGAAAGTCTTTCTGCTCGGCGAACTTACGCAGTTCCGCCAGCCGATCAAGATCGGTGATCCAGTCTTCCCCTATGGCCTCGCTGATGACTTTGCTCAACGGCCGGTTGCACTGCAGCAGCCAGCGCCGGGGAGTGATGCCGTTGGTCTTGTTGTTGAAGCGGCCGGAGAAGAATTCGTTGAAGTGGCTGAACAGCCTGGTCTGCAGCAGCCTGGTATGGAGGGCCGCCACCCCGTTGACCGAGTGGCTGCCGACAATGGCCAGATTGGCCATGCGCACCCGTTTGGGCTGGCCTTCGTCGATGAGGGACATCTCCCGCACTTTTCTCTCATTGCCGGGATAGGCGGCCCGGACTTGATCGAGAAAGCGGCTGTTGATCTCGTAAATGATCTGCATATGCCTGGGCAGGAGCCGTTCCAGCATGTCCACCGGCCATGATTCGAGGGCCTCGGGCATCAGGGTGTGGTTGGTGTAGGCAAAGGTCTTGACGCAGACGTCCCAGGCATGCTCCCAGTCCATCTCGCATTCATCCATCAGCAGCCGCATCAGCTCGGGGATGGCTATGGCCGGGTGGGTGTCGTTGAGGTGCACCGCAACCTGGTCGCTGAAGGTCGAAAAATCATCGTGATGCTTGACAAATCGCCGCAGGATGTCCAGGAACGTCGCGGCGACGAAGAAATACTGCTGCTTGAGCCGGAGCTCCTGGCCGGCGCTGAAGCTGTCCATCGGATAGAGCAACTTGGAAATGGTTTCCGAGTGCACCTTGGTAAGGACGGCGCCGATATAGTCGCCCCGGTCAAAGGAGGTCAGGTCCAGCTCCCGGGAGGCCCTGGCCTTCCACAGCCGCATGTTGACGACATTGTCGTTGCGGAAACCCGGGACGAGCATGTCGCAGGCGACCGCCATGACTGTCTCGGTGTCGGCCCATTCGTAGCGCGTATGACCGTTTTCATCCACGGTGGTGTTGACCTTGCCGTAGAATTGGACAGGGTACAGCGGGAAAGGCCGTTCAAATTGCCAGGGGGTGCCGAAGCGCAGCCAGTTGTCGGGGCTTTCCACCTGGTAGCCGTCAATGATCCGCTGGTTGAACATGCCGTATTCATAGTTGATGCCGTACCCGTACGCCGGGACGTCCAGGGTGGCTATGGAGTCCATGAAGCAGGCCGCCAGTCTGCCCAGGCCGCCGTTGCCCAGCGCCGCATCCTCCTCCTGATCGATGATTTCGTCCAGCGTGTAGCCCAACTCCTCCAGAATTTCCCGGACAAGGTCCCTGCAGTCAAGGTTGATGAGGCTGTTGTCGAGGGAACGGCCGATGAGAAATTCCATGGACAGGTAATAAACCCTTTTCTTATCGCCTGTATAATAGGAGCGCTGGGTGGTGATCCATTTTTTAATCAGAAAGTCGCGCATGGTATAGACCAGGGCGGTGTAGACATCCTTTGCCACCGCCCGGTTCGGGTCCCGGCCCTGCATGCTCATCAGGTGATAGAGAATGGCTCTTTTAATGCCCTGCTTGTCGTGATGATTGAACATTTCCCGGACCTGGTCCCGGACCTCTTTGTCCTCGGGAGAGAGCAGGGCGGCTTGCTCAGGCGGCGTGGTCTTCATATATTTCTGTCTCCATGTTGGGCGCGCGTTCCAGGGAAAGCGGCTGCAAACATTGATCGGACCGGCATTCTTCGATGGAGTGGGTGTTTATGCGGTCCGGCGATGCAGCCGGTCAATTTCGGTTGACTGGTCAAAACAACAATTACAGCCGGTTATGTATTGCCGGCGGGCCGCATGACCGGCTGGTTCCTTCGAGGGAAAATTGCGGAGCGGCCTGCCGGGCCCTGCTGATCTCGGCGGGATGCAACTGCCAGCCGTAGGTCTTGGATCGCATCAGGTTGTCGTCGGAGTTCTGCCGGTGGCCAAGGCCAAGGGCGTGGCCGATTTCATGGGCCGCGGTGCGCGCCGCCGCGGATTCGGCGGGGCGCTGGGCCGGGCGCAGATCAGGAT
>JALHJD010000189.1 GCA_022837185.1 Desulfobacteraceae bacterium | reverse complement strand
TCCCCACCTTTATCTTGATGGACGACAGTTCCGCGGATTTGGAGAGGTTGGTGCGCTTCCAGGTGGCGCCGTCGTCAAGGCTGACCGCTCCGTAAGCGTCACGCTTACCGTGGCCCGGGAAGCCGCCGTAGCCCTCCTCATCGATGCCCTCCACGTGCCCGTCGGTGTAGTGGGTGATCAGCGGTCGGGCCAACAGGCGGTTTTCTGCGATAGTTCCATCTGCTTTGATGTAATCGATGCCTTCCGTCAGCAGGGTTTCACCCGAGGTCTGCGCCGGCACATAGAGCGGCAGCATGCGGATGGCCGCAAACTCCGTCTCCAGGTCCGGCGTGCTGGAGACATTTTTGCGGAACATCTCCCCGTCATCAGCGACAGCGCCCCCCGTGCACAGCATGAGCATGCCCATGCCCATCAGCGATCGTTGTATGAACTTCATAGACCTCTGCCTCCTTCACCGGTCTTGGGGGTGCAAATTGCCTGACGGGGGCGGTGCGACCGGTGAAGCCGCCGCTCCCGTCAGGACTTGTCCTGTGGTTATGGTGTCGGATTCTCGGATCCCGGGTACTTCCCTGGCTCATACCCGTCGGGATCCCTTCGTTATTGGTTATAGTCGTTGCTTACGCCAGGGCTCGTCCTATTACTCCCATGGTTCTGGTTCCGGTGCTGCCACGTTCTGCGGGAAGTCCGGGCTCATGATGCGTCGGAACCAGCAGTCGCTGCCCTCTTCTCCATCCTGGTTCCAGACCGCGTAGAACCGCGAGCCGTCCGGGGTCATCCGGATCTGGGCCTCGCCCTGCTCCGGATCGCCCTTGGCCAGGTAGTCGTACCGCTCCACTATCTGGCCGGCATAGTTGCCTGAGCTGTCGGGATTGACCTCCCATAGGCGCTTATAGTAGGTCTGGCCACGGTCGCGGGTGAAGGTGTAGTAGAGGTCGGCCGGAGCCGCCTCCTCTTCCTCCTCGTCCTCGTTGTTGTTGCCGTGGAGCTTGGGCACGTTGGTCGATGTACCAAAGGTGACCCAGTAGACGTTCTCGTCTTGATTATCCTCTGGATAAACAACCTCAGGCGGCGTACCCGGGGTCCCGACCAGCCGCGGCTCGATCACGCTCAGCTTGTTGTTCTTAAGCTGGGACATGTTGCGCGCCGGCTCGAATACGCCCGGTCCAAAGCAGACCGTCTCTTCATACGTCTCCTTCTGATTGGATTCCGCCTCCGAGGAGACGCTTGTGTAATCCTTCCAAATCCGTGTATGGCAGACCTCGTCGTTCAAAAGAGGGTCATTTCCTTCTGCCGTCATTGGGACTGGATCCGTCGTCCAGGTCTGGCCGCCGTCAAAAGAGCGGCGAATGAACAGGTCATACTTGTCATGCGCATTGCGCGCCGCCGCCCAGTTGGGAGTATAGTCGTAGGCCAGGAAGACGTTGTTGCCCTTGATGATGCCTCGGTGAGCGCGGGCGTCTTCGTAGGGGTTGGTCCAGCTGGCGTCGGCCAGGTTGTCCACGGTCTGGTCGTACTTGACAACCTTGATGCCCTCGCCCTTGGCCTGATCGTCCTGGTCGGGGTTTTCCCAGTACTCAGTAGGCGTGACCGAGCTCATGTTGAGGGCGCCTTCAACGCAGACCGTCTGCCCATTATCCGCCAACACCGTTTGGTTGCACGCAAAGTTCTGGAAGGCGAATGGATTGCCGCCGGGATGTAGCTTTTTATTTACCCGCCGCAGGAAGATGTCCGACTGGCGGCCCTTGCCTTCCTCACCCTGTTTGTAGACCAGCACCATGACGGTTCCCGAATTGCCGGCCTGACCGGGAGGCTGCACCAGCATCCGCGGGCGCCGCGCGTTCTCGTAGGCAAGTTGGGGCTGTCCGAGGTAGTCGAGGACCAGTTCACCGGTCTCGTAGTCGATGAGGTACAGCAGGTTGCCCTCCTCGTCCTGGGCCGGCAGGTTGACGATGTCGCCGCCGCTGACCTTGACCGGGCTGTTGAATTCAAAGCTGTGGTAGATGACGTTCTTCCCGGAATCGGGCTTTATGTCTTCCCCGCCGTAGGGAGGCTCGCCGGTGTGGTCGGGCGCTCCGCCGCCGACCCCCTTGGTTTCTTCATAGACAATCGCCACCCAGGCGCTCTGGGTCCCGTTCGGCTTTTTATATGGCATGTACATGAGATTGGGCCGGGATGCACCGGTATCGCCGTCGAGCAGGCGGCCGTCTTCTGTAATGCAGACGTTCTTGGTTGCGCCCTGTTCGTTGATAAAAGTATGGAAGCCCGCACACAGGTCGGGAATTCCGTTATCATTTTCATCAATCATATAGGCGTAGCGATGGGTACCGGCATGCTTGCCGTCCTCGTCCATGACTGGAATCCAGTTGCCGTCTGCATCTTCTATCGGTAACCCGTTCCCGTCCAACTCGATCTTCAGGTTGTCCGTGTTGCAGGTGTCGTTGTCCGAGAGCCTAATCGGCAGCGGGAAGGGAACCAGCGGCATGGGCCGGTTGGTGGTCCACTCGGGGTCGTCGAAGGAATGCTCGGGATCCCCGTTGGGCGAGAAGTTCTCATCGATCGGCGCAAAATCATCCCAACTGATGGAAGCGTACCAGATATCGGTCTTGTGGTTGGTGGTGGCGCCGCTCCAGCCGTGGCCGGGGCCGGCCATCTCGCCCGGGCGCACACCGTCGGGATCCTCCTGCCAGATCACACCGAAGCCGACGTCCTTGGCGCCATTGACGGCAACCTGCCATACATCCCGCCGGCCGGAGGTCAGCCGTTCGGGCTTGCGCCAGGAGATGTCACCGGTAACCTCATCGACCGTGCCGCGGCAGACCCAGAGACAGTAGAAAGGCAGTTCGCCGACCTCGGGAAACCCGTCTTCGGTGTAGTCGTGCGAGCGCTGCGGTCCGCCCACACCCCAGATGTCGTCCTCATAGTAGATGTCGTCGGAAGGATCGTCCCAGTCGCAATGCTCATTCTCACCCTCTCCTTTGCACACAATGCAAGGCTCAGCCACACCGTCACCATCTGTGTCCGGGCACTTCTGAATCGAGTAGGTCGGCCGGCCGCCGCGGCAGAACTTGCTCTGCCAGACGGCCAGTACGTAGTTGCCTTTGACCTTGAGGTTCGGCTTCTTCACCTCGCCGTAGAAGTCCAGGCCGTTGGCCAGGGTGAACGAGCTGCGGTCGCCGGAGCGGGAGAGGTTCATACGCTTCCAGGTCTTGCCGTCGTCGCGGGAGATGGCGCCAAAGGTATCGGATCCTCCAGGTTCGGGTACTTCGTCGGCATAGACTGATACCAGCGGCCTGACTTTTTCGCGCGTGTAGAGATATTCGCCATTCTCGTCATAGTAATCGATGCCGGAAGCGCCTGTCTCCTCGCTCATGACAGGATCATCGTTTGCCTTGGTGGCGGGCACCAGCACCGGCATGAGGTCCAGCTTGGATTTGGAGGTACCCATCACCGGAGTCTTGGAGATGTTCTTGCGAAACATGGAATTGTTCAATTGCTCCTCCAGGTGGGCCTTGGCATCTTCGGCCGAGACCACCTCCATGCCTGTGCATTCCCCGCTTGCGCTGGCAACTACTGCGTCGATAATCCCATCGATCTCCTCGCTGTTGTAGAAGTCAAGGAATTCAATTTCCTCTTCAGCCATGACGGTTTCAAAGGCGCTGACTGTCCCGGGCGTGATCTGGATCCCGCTTTTTTGAACTCCATCACAATCCAGGCTCTGCAGCAGGCGGGCCATGTTGATGACCTCGACGTCATTGGTGTCAGAACTCTCGAAGAGATCAAGCGGCGATACGCGATGATCGGCGATGGTGCTGCCGAGCAGGTAGCGGCCGATATAGAACGCGGCCCATTCGTCGGGGAAGTACTCAAAACCCCCCGCATCGTCGGTCAGACCGGCATTGCTCGGCGTCATGACGCCCAGACCGCTCACCGGGGCGTCATGGAAGTGGCCCCGCATGGGATGTGTCAGCAGATAGGTGAACGACCACCCCTTGCCCACCCCCGGAAAATCTGAGTACAAAACAGGGTCAATAACTTCATCCTCCATGGAGGAACCCATTCCGGAATAGGCCCATGCAGCCTCTCCGACATTGGTGTCCCTATTCATCATGCCGACGTGAACAGCTATGTTCTGCTCCCGCAAGTGACGATAGGGCATACCCCAGCTGAAACCCAGATCATCCTTCAGATTCAGGATCAGTTCATAACTGTCGTCATTGTCTCTATTCACCTTGTAATTGAATTTTCCCGGAATGAGATTCCCTTTTTTGGTAGCCGGTACCGGGTCATTGCCGACATAAATGTGGATGGCCTTAAACTGCCAGGGCGGCGTGCCGGCAAGGCGCACGCGGAATTCCTTGCCGGTATTGCAGACACTGACAACGCCGACCCGCTCCAGGGTCTGGGTGATCAACGGCGCCTGGTACAGGCCCGGCCCTTTGTACTGGTTTTGCTGAGCATTGGCTTGCGGCTGGAACAGAAAGAGTGTAGTGACGACTAACGCCAGCCAGATAAATAGTTTTCGTTTACTCATATCGGCCCCCTTACAAAAAAAGATGAGCGTTGCTTTCCCATCGGCACAAGATGAGAAATTTCGTACTGAATTGGTCTATAAACGGTGCGTGCTGCATTGAAATGTTCGGCAGCCCGGCGGCTACGGGAAAAACAGTGGGAAAACCCGCAACTTCCCACGCCCCTCTGGCAAAGGGCCCGATTTTCGAAATTGCGGTTTCGGTGGTCTGCATGGACAGTACCTTGCGGACAGAAGGGATTAATGAACAGGGAACGGCGCCAGCATAAAGTCCTCATCAAAAATGACGGCCAGGCCCGAATCATCACAGCGCACGACTTCAGCTTTCGCCACCATGTACAAAAAACAGTGGCTGCAGCCGCTGTTCACTTCGATCAGCAGTTCAACCCGTACATGCCCCTGATAGGGATAGGGCTTCATCATGGTGAAAAATGCCCCGCTGTGTGAAATGTCCCTGGTCAACAGCAAATGAAAATTGTTGCCGTTCAGGCCGGAGGAAGGCTGGGTGATGATAGCCGGCAACTTAATCTCGAAACGTGGATGTTTGCGCCGCTCCAGATCGTTCTCCATATCGAGACATACCCCTGCCTGAAAAGCCGTAATTCTTCTCCTATGAAGAAGTATAGCAAACCGGCACTTTTGAACAATCGGGAGATATATTGATTTTTCAATGAGTTATACGGGCAAGATGTCACCTGAAAGAATGAGACATTTTTCCATTATTCCGGAAAGGCCTCATACGTTTGCCTGAGGAAACCGGCCGCGTAAAACGCCGGGAACCTGCGCAGCCTGCTGCATCCCGTCAGGCTGTATTGATTTGAGGAGGGATGAGGTGGAAAAAAATAGCCGGGATCAGGGTAGCGAAAGCTACTTCAGATGCTTGGCGGCCCACATCGCCGCCTGCAATCGATTATGAACCTTAAGTTTTTTGCAGATATGGAAAATGTGGCTTTTGACCGTATGCATGCTGATGAAAAGTTTGGCAGCGATCTCTTCGTTGGTGGCGCCGGAGGAAAGATGGACCAGGATTTCCCTCTCTCTCCGGGTCAATTGCGGGCCTGCCTGTTCCTGTGGAGTGAAAGACCTGGGTTTCTGGCAGATATATTCCATCAGGACGCCCCGCGCTACCCACATTTCACCGAATTTCAAGGCGCAGATCCCTTTGAGCAGGATATCCGGCTGATCGTTCTCGAAAAAAAAGCCTTTGACTCCGAGGTCGATGTAATTGCCTATGTCGGCATTGCCCTGCGTCAGGTTGAAAAGGGCGATGATATCATGCTGCAGGTACGGGGCGGCTTCGGTCCGCAGCATCGTCGTGATGGCTTCCCCTGGCATGCCGGAACAATCGATGAAGATCAGCCGCCAGTCCCGCCGTTTCATGCCGCCGGGATGGGGGACATCTTCCAGGCGTTCCACCAGGCTTGTCTCCGCCGGT
>JALHJD010000188.1 GCA_022837185.1 Desulfobacteraceae bacterium | reverse complement strand
CGGAGGTTGGCAAACTTCTGCCACTCGTCCCCCGGCATCTTGTTCACCAAGGAGCCTTTGCCGTGCACAACTTCGTCGTGGGAGAGGGGGAGAATAAAATTCTCATGAAAGGCGTACAGCATGCCGAAGGTCATCAGGTTGTGGTGGAAACGGCGGAACAGGGGATCTTCCCGCATATAGGAGAGGGTATCGTGCATCCAGCCCATGTTCCATTTCAGGCTGAATCCCAGGCCTCCCAGATAGGTCGGCTGGGTGACCATGGGCCAGGAGGTGGACTCCTCGGCAATGGTCAGTATGCCCGGAAAACAGCCGTGGAGGACCTCGTTTGTTTTCTGCAGAAAGCTGATGGCGTCCAGGTTCTCACGCCCTCCGTACTTGTTGGGGATCCATTGCCCCTCCTCCCGCGAGTAGTCAAGGTAGAGCATGGAGGCAACCGCGTCGACCCGCAGACCGTCGATGTGATACTTGTCGAGCCAGAACAGGGCGTTGGAGATCAGGAAGGTGCGGATTTCGTTGCGGCCGTAGTTGAAAATCAGGGTTCCCCAGTCCTGGTGTTCGCCCTGGCGGGGATCGACATGGGAATAGAGATGGGTGCCGTCAAAAAAGTTCAGCCCCGCTCCATCCTTGGGGAAATGGGCGGGAACCCAGTCGAGGATGACACCCAGGTTGTTGCGGTGGCACTGGTCGACAAAATACATGAAATCCTCGGGGGTGCCGAAACGGCTGGTCGGCGCGAAGAATCCAAGGACCTGGTAGCCCCAGGAACCCTCAAACGGGTGTTCGGCTATGGGCAGCAGTTCAATATGGGTGTATCCCATGTCGAGGACATAGGGAATCAGGACGTCGGCGAGCTCGCGATAGGTGAGGTACCTGGTCCCCCACTGCTCGTCGGGTATCTTGCGCCAGGAGCCGGCATGTACTTCATAGATCGAGATGGGGCTGTGGAGTGACTGCCGCTCTTGGCGCGAGATCATCCATGCTTCATCATGCCACTGGTAGCGGTTGAGGTCAAACACCACCGAGCCGGTGCGGGGGCGCTCCTCCATGGCAAAGCCATAGGGGTCGGACTTATCGAAAATCTGGCCGTCGGGGGCGGTTATGCGGTATTTGTAGACGGCGAATTCCGGCAGGTTCTCGACGAAAAGGGTCCAGATGCCGGCATCGCTGGAATACATGGGGTGGCTGTCGCCGTTCCAGCCGTTGAAGTCGCCGATGAGGGAGACATTCCGGGCATTGGGCGCCCATACGGCGAATGCCGCTCCTTTTCTGCCGTCGGTTTCAAGAAAGTGGGCGCCGAATTTTTCGTAAACGCGTTCATGGGTCCCCTCGTTGAACAGGTGCTTGTCGAAATCGGTGAGCCAGGTCGACGGCAGGGGATGAGCTGTATACTGGCTTTCGGACATGGGTTTCCTCCTGGGGCAGTATGCTGCAAAACTGCGATGATGTACTCGTTGACCCTATATATCGCAGTGGGACAAAAATGTCATCGGTTTTAAACCCGACCGGAAGCAGCGAGGCACAGGGAGAGGATTTCGGCAATGGTTTCCCGGGAGTACCGCTCCAAGCGCCATACGCGGGCCAGCCGGACCGCATTTTCAGCGATGGCCGGGATATCGGCTGCCGGGATGTTCAGGTCATCCAGGGTAACAGGGCAGCCGGCCCGGACGAACCACTTTTCCAGCATGTGGATGGTCGCGGCGGCGCTCCGCGGAACTCCGCAGCGGTCGAAATTGAATACCCGTTCTCCCAACTGGATGATTTTTCTGTCGTCCTCACGGGAGCGCCATCGCAGCCAACCCGGAATGATCGCCGAAAGGCCGGCGCCGTGGGGGGCATCATACAGGGCGCTGAGCGAGTGTTCGATCATGTGCATGGGCATTCCCACTCTACCCAGGCCGGCGCCCGTAAGGCCGTTCAGTGACAGGGTCGCGGTCCACATCAGATCGGCCCGTCCCTGATAGTCCCTCCGGTCGGCCAGACATCGGTCGCAGGCGTCCATGGCGTTGCGGACCAGCCCCTCCATAAGCCGGTCCTGAACCGGGGTGGCCGGGTCCTCGCTGGTCATGTAATACTCGAGGACATGGGCGATGGAGTCAACCGCGCCGTAGGCGGTGTAGCTTGGGGGAACGGTGAAGGTGGCTTCCGGGTCGAGGATGGACGTTCTGGGATAGAGGAGCCGGTTGCCGAACCCGAATTTTTCCCGGGTTTCGTCATTGGTGATCACCATGCCCGAATTCATCTCCGACCCCGATGCAGCCAGGGTCAGAACGGTGGTCAACGGCAGGGCGTGTTTGATGCTCTTTTTGCCGGTGAAAAATTTCCAGACGTCGTGGTCGACCGCCGAACCGGCGCAGATGGCCTTGGCGCTGTCTATGACGCTGCCTCCCCCCACCGCGGTCACGACATCGATGGAATGCGCCCCGACCTTGGCTATGCCTTCCCGGACGTGGGAAAGCAGGGGATTTGACCGAACCCCGCCATGGTCGATCACTTCCAGTCCCGCCTCCCGCAGGGAAGTCTGCACGGCGTCGTAAACGCCGTTGCCCCGGATACTGCCGGTCCCGTAAACAAGGAGGCACCGTTTCCCCCAGGCCGCGGTTTCCGGACCGATGGAGGGGATGGTGTTCCTGCCGAAAATAATTTTGGTCGGATTGTGGAAAACGAAGTTCTGCATTTTATGTGCTTATGTGGTTAAGGTTGCCGGTCGAGCCGGTTGCGGCTTTGCCGGTATATTCTTCCATGCATCGTGCCAGATCGGCGAACTGTTCCAGGGAAAGCTGCTCCGCCCGAATCGTAGGGGAAAGGCCGGCCCTTTCGATGACCGCCTTCAAGAGGTTCCGGTCGGCAATCAGCCCCGCCGCCGCCAGGCCGTTCAGCAGGGTTTTGCGCCGCCGGGCAAAACAGGTATGGACGATCTTTTTCATCATGTTCCAGTCAAAGGGGGGTATGTGCGCCAGTCGTTCCGGGGGGGGCCTGAACCTGATCCGGATCACCTGGGAGTCCACCCTGGGGCGGGGATGGAACTCCTCGGGCTTGACCGGCATCAGGGATTCAATGGCGGCACAGGCGGCGAACAGGACGGACGGGATGCCGTATTCCCTGGTTCCCGGCTCGGCCGTCAGGCGCAGGGCGACCTCTTTCTGCAGCATGACCACCGCCCAGTCGACAAGTGCACGATGATCGAGGAGGCGGAACAGGAAAGGGGAAGAAACGGAATAGGGCAGGTTGGCAATGATTTTGAGGGGGCCGCCGGAACGTTCGACAAGCTGCTCCAGGCTGATTTTGAGAATGTCAGCGTGGATCAGGGTGACATTGGCCGGCAGGTCGTTTTGGTCGCGGTGAAATTGCACCAGGCCTGAATCCGTTTCGATGCCGATCACCTCTGCCGCCCGGGCGGCGATTGGGTTGGTCAGGGCCCCCAGACCGACGCCGACTTCGACGATCACGTCGTCCTTTGCCGGGGCCGCCAACTCGACAATCCGCTCTGCGGTATGGCGGTGGACGAGGAAATTTTGTCCCAGTTTTTTGTGGGGCGCCAGGCCGCTGCTGCGCAGGGTCGTTCGTATTTGCTGTCCGGGAGCCATTTATTCCGCCTCAGTCGAGCAGATGTTTCTGTTGCCTTTTCCGCCTGATCGCCATGAAGAAATAATAGGAAACAAAGTAACTCACCAGGGCGGCGGGCAGTCCCAGAAGGAAGCCCCCGGTCAGCATGACGGCGATGGCGTCGGCGCTGAGCTGACTGACCGCCCTGAGGCTTTCCATGAACCCTTCGTTGGCCAGTATGTGCAATACTTCTTCTAACCGTTCCCAGGTCAGGCGGCCGGGCAGGAGGAAATTGCCGGTCAGCCAGCACAGGTAGTACAGGGGAACCAGGGTCAGGGGGTTGCTGACGATGGTTGCCGAAATGAGGGCGGCTACCGTGCTGACCCGCAGGAGCAGAGTGAAGCCGATGATGGAGATCGTATGCAGCGGCATGGTCGGCGAGATGCCGATGAAAACACCGATCGCCACGCCCATGGCAAGACCCTGGGGGTTGCCGCGCAGGCGCACGAATCTCAGAATGTAATATTTTACCGTTCTATGCAGGGTGTATGCAAACCGCATGATCAATGGAGGCGGGGTCTGGAATAGACATCGGTGTCGGGGGTGATGCCGCCGCCGAGCCGGTAGTGGTGAAACCCCGCCAGTCCGATCATGGCGGCGTTGTCGGTGCAATAGCCGGGAGGAGGGATGAACAGCCGCAGATTCGCGGCCGCGCAGCGCTCCTGCATGACTTCCCTGAGTCTGGCATTGGCGGCAACGCCGCCGGCCAGGACGATCCGGTCCAAACCGGTCCGTTCCGCCGCCCTGAGTGTTTTCCCGGCCAGGACATCGACCACCGCCTCCTGGAAGGAGGCGCAGATGTCGGCAACGGGCAGGAAGTGCTGCTGCCGCCGGAAAAGACCGACCTGGTTGACCACCGAGGTTTTCAGGCCGCTGAAACTGAAATCAAGGCTGTCGGGGTCGAGCCAGGCACGCGGAAAATCGAAAGCGTCGGCGGCGCCCTGTTCCGCTGTTTGACTGACCGCCGGACCCCCAGGATATCCCAGATCGAGCAGCTTGGCCACCTTGTCGAAGGCCTCGCCGGCCGCGTCGTCACGGGTCCGGCCAAGACAGTCATAGGAGGTGTAGTCTCTGACCCGGTACAGGGACGTATTGCCGCCGGAGACGACAAGGGCGACATAGGGAAATTCCGGCTGCTGTTCGGCGAGAAAGGGAGAAAGCAGGTGACCGGCCATGTGGTCAACCCCGACACAGGGAACGTCCAGAACCATGGCCAGCCCTTTGGCAAAAGTAAACCCGACGAGCAGGGACCCGATGAGGCCGGGGCCCCTGGTGGCGGCGATAACATCGATGTCTCCGAGAGGGACATCGGCCTGCCGGAGGGCCTCGTCGACCACGGGCCAGATGGCTTCGATATGCCTGCGGGAGGCGAGTTCAGGGACGATTCCGCCGTATCGGCCGTGAATGTCGAACTGGCTGCTGACGACGGAAGAGAGCACGGTCCGGTCGTTCTTGAGAACCGCCGCGGCGGTATCGTCACAGGAGCTTTCAATGGCCAGAATCAGCATATTTGTCCTTCACGTACCAGTCAGGCAGCAGGGGAAAAGCCGGGCTCGATGCAAAAACAGGGGCAAGGGTGGAAACACAGACAATATACGGGATGATGGAATAAATAACAACCTGCCTGTCGGCAATCCGGGTAAGGAAAAAGTTGTTGGTTACCGGTCGCCGGCCGGCCGTACGAGGAGGTTCATGCCGGGTACCCGGTTCCCCTCGGGACAGACGACGGACCTGTTCAGCCCCTGCGGCTACGGCTCGATATCCTCGGCTTTGGGATAGGAGCCCAGCCATTCGAAATAGGCGCAGGTCCGCCGGAGGATGTTGGCGGCCTCCTCGATGGCCGGATCCTCGATGTGGCCGATCATATCCAGGAAAAAGAGATAGGTCCACTGTTTGCCCTTCACCGGCCGCGATTCGATTTTGGCCAGGTTGATGTTCTTGGACGAGAGGATGGTCAGGACCTCATTGAGGGCGCCGGGACGGTCGACGAGGCCCAGCAGGAAGGATGTCTTGTCATTGCCGCTCCTGTTGGGCGATTTGCGGCCGATGACCAGGAAACGGGTGGTGTTGCCCTGATAATCCTCAATGCCCTTGACCACCACCTGCAGCGCATAGGTCTTGATGGCCAGGGAACTGGCAATGGCGCCGATGTTGGGGTTGTTGGCGGCCATCTGGGCGGCGGCCCCGGTGGAAAAGACCGGCAGGGTCGGAATGTTCGGCAGGTTTTTGCGCAGCCATTCCCTGCACTGGGCCAGGGGCTGGGCATGGGAGGCGACGGTCTGGATGTCCTCGATGTTGCCGGAGCGGCAGACCAGGTTGTGGGATATGGGCAGTTGGATTTCTCCACAGATTTTCACGCGGTACTTCATGAAG
>JALHJD010000187.1 GCA_022837185.1 Desulfobacteraceae bacterium | reverse complement strand
GTTGACGCCGTCACCGGTGACGGCGACGATATGGCCGTGCCGCTTGAGCTGTTCGGTAATGCGCAGTTTATGCTCGGGGGAAACCCGGGCGAAGACATTCACCCGCCGGACGGCCTCATACAGCATGTCGTCGTCCATGGCTTCCAGGTCTCTGCCGGTAACCACCTCGGCGTCCCCTCCCGCCAGGCCGAGCCTGGCGGCTATAGCCCTGGCGGTGACAGCGTGGTCTCCGGTGATCATGATGACCCTGATCCCGGCCTGGCGGCAGCCCTCGACGGCCGCAATCACCTCCTCCCTCGGAGGGTCCATCATCCCCTGCAGGCCGGCAAAGGTCAGGCCTGCCGTCACATCATGATAGGTCAGGGTGTCCATTTCGTCCCCGGCTTCCCTGTAGGCCAGGGCAAGCACCCGCAGCCCCTCCCGGGCGAACGCCTCGGCGGTCCCTTCAATCTCCTCCCTGTCGAGGGGGCCAGCCCCGGCTGCCTGATCGCACATGTCGAGAATTTTTTCCGGCGCTCCCTTGGCAAAGATGATTTGTCCGGCGCCATGACGGTGCAGGGTCGCCATGAAACCCCTCTCCGATTCAAAGGGGACGATGGCCGACAGAGGGTATGCCTTTTTTTCCTCCTCGGTCCGCAGGCCGCCTTTCATGGCCGCGACGATGAGAGCGCCTTCCGTGGGATCGCCGTCGATTTTGTACTGATCCCCGTCCAGATAAAGGTTCGATTCATTGCACAGCAATCCTATGCGCAGCACCCGGAAGAGATCCGTGCAGTCCTTTGATCCCAGCGGCAGGCATTCATGGAGAATTTCCCCCTTCGGCTCGTAGCCGCTGCCCGTCACTTCGTAGGTATGTGCTCCGTCATGGACCAACCGGACAGTCATCTCGTTCCTGGTCAGGGTGCCTGTCTTGTCGGAGCCGATCACCGAGGTGCTGCCCAGGGTTTCAACGGCAGGGAGCTTCCTGATGATGGCGTTCTGCCTGGCCATGCGGGCGACTCCGATGGCCATGGCGATGGTCACGACAATGGGCAGCCCCTCCGGGATCGTGGCAACGGCTCCGGCCACGGCAATCATGAACATTCCCCTGACGCTTTCGCCGGCGAGCAGTCCGGCGAAAAACAGGAGGATCGACGCGCCGAGAACCAGAAAGCCCACCATCCGGGCAAACCGGTTAATCTTGTCCTGCAGGGGTGCCCGAACACTGCCGATTTCCCGGACATTCCGGGCGATCATACCCAGGACGGTCCCGGTTCCCGTTTCCGTCACCACTCCCCTGGCCCGGCCGTTGACCACGGTTGTGCCCATGAAGGCCATATTCCGCTGGTCACCGGGAGTCAGGTTGTCCTCCCGGAGGGGCGAGGTGACTTTTTCAGCCGGCACGGATTCCCCGGTCAGCATGGACTCATCAATTTTCAGCTCGATGGCATGCAGGAGCCTGAGGTCGGCCGGCACCCTGGCGCCCGAGGCAAGAAGCACGATGTCGCCGGGAACAAGGACCTCGCTGTTCACGATCAACTCCCGGCTGTCCCTGATCACCTTTGCCTTGGGCACCACCATCTTTCCCAGCGACCTGACGCTCTCTTCCGCCTTGTGTTCATGGATGAACCCGATGAGAGCGTTCATGACCACCACGGAGAAAATAACGCCCGAATCGATGTATTCCTCGAGCAGAACAGTTATGACACCGGCAATGAGGAGAATGTAAATCAAGGGGCTGGTGAACTGGTGGAGCAGGATTGTCAGGCTGCTTAATTTTTCCTCCTCCACCAGTCTGTTCGGCCCGTATTGCGCGAGGCGCCGGCCGGCTTCCTCCCCGGACAGGCCGTTTTCCGTGGCGCCGAGCGCGTGCAGCATCTCTTTTTCAGTCAGTCCGTACCAGATCATGATTCGATTTTGTCAAATGCCGCCGATTTACCATGGTTTTCGAAATTCCGGGGACCGCGGCGGCTTTTCCCTTGAGGGGGAATGTACCCCGGAATAATCATCAAAGCAAAATGTGTGCCGATTGAGGACTTTCGGGGGGGGGCCAGGGGTTCACCCTGGGAGTTGGCAGGCGTTAGTGTCGGCAGTCTGGAGTCTGGAGTTTGAAGCCTGGCGGCTTGCCGATACAGACAAAAAGGGTGGAGTTTTTTCGATTTCGATGCCGATCTTGATCTTGATGAGCTATTTCCGGTGCGGTTCTCGATTCCCCACACCACCCGGTCCGTGGCAGTTCCTGGCATCGTCCATGTTCCCGGGAAAACAGGGTGCGATGGGCGTGAACGGCACCTCAGGCTTTCACTGCGGTGGTGAACCGGGAAAGGGGAGGGCGGTTTTTCTCATTTGACAATATTGTATTTTCATTCAACAATTACTATATGGCCCTTTTCAGGCTGATCACAGCAGGAACAGGATGATGCGGGTACCTTTCGATTTCCCCTTTCGCCGCGGCCGGCGCTTCGGCCGGCGCGCCATGCGGCTGCTCCTAACGTACACGCTGGTCTGGTTTATTCTTGCCGGGGCAGTGCCTTCGAGCTGGATCATCGGTATCCCGGCGGTCCTCCTGGCCGCGGCCGTCTCCCTTTTTCTCTCGCCCGGCCCCGGCCTCGCTTTGAGTCCCACGGGCCTGCTGTTGTTCATTCCCTTCTTCATAATCCAATCGATCATGAGCGGCGTTGACGTGATGCGACGGACTTTTTCGCCCGTGCCGCGCATCCGGCCGGGCATGATTGCCTACCGCACAAACCTCGAAGGCAGCGGCCGCATACTGCTGGCCAACGTGATCAGCCTGCAGCCCGGCACCCTGAGTGCCGATCTGCGCGATGAGACGATACTCATTCATGTTCTGGACACGGAGATGCCGGTAGAGGAAAACATCAGGGCGCTGGAGCGCCGGATTGCCCGGATTTTTCCGCCCCGGTCCGCCCCGGAGGAATCGGCATGATTCATGTGACGGTGGCATTGTTTCTGCTGCTGACCGTGGTTCTGGGTATGGTCCGCATTGTCTACGGTCCGACGGTGGCGGACCGGATGATGGCCGCCCAGCTCTTCGGCACCAGCGGCCTGGCCATTCTGCTTGTCCTGGCTTGGGGGATGGACATGCCGGAACTGATCGATATCGCCCTGACGTTTTCATTGCTGGCCACTCTGGCCACCATGACGTTTGTCAGGCGAGTCTGGTACGAGGAGGGCAAAAGTGACGATTCCTGAAATCATCGGTCTGGCCTGCATCGCCGCCGGAATGCCTTTTTTTCTGTCCGGAACCATCGGCATGCTCCGCTTCCCGGACATTTTCACCCGCCTCCACGCCCTGACCAAGGCGGACAACGTGGGCCTGGGGTTTCTGATCCTCGGCCTGTGCCTGCAGACTGATGACTGGTTCATCGTCATCAAACTGGTGCTGATCTGGGTCCTGGTGCTGACGGCCAGCTCCACCTCCTGCCACCTGGTCGCCCGGCGGGCCCTGCAGAAGGGAATCAGACCATGGATCAGGCAATGACGATGCTTCCGGCCGGATTTGATCTTCTGCTCTCGTTCACCCTGCTCTGGCTGGCATGGCAGCTCCTCCGATCAACGGATATTTTTAAGGCGATAATTTTTTTTATCTGTTTCGGCCTGCTGATGTCCCTGGCCTGGGTGCGGATGCACGCTCCGGATGTTGCGCTTGCCGAAGCGGCCATCGGCACGGGATTGACCGGGCCCCTGTTCCTGGCCGCCCTGCGAAAAATTGAGCGAAAAGCAGGGAAGAAAAGGATGTCGGAGCCGCCTGGGAGGGATGAGCAAACCGGCAGCCGCTGGAAGGCGCGCAACAGGGAGATGAGCCCCCTGCTGTGGACGGTGACGGCGCTGACCTGCTGCCTGGCCGGCCTGCTGATCTGGACAGTGCTGGTCATCCCCAGGCCGCTCCCCGGGCTGGCCGACCAGGTGGCCGCCAGTCTTGCCGAAAGCGGCGTCAACAATCCGGTCACCGCGGTTCTGTTGAATTTCAGGGGATATGATACCCTGCTGGAGATCACGGTTCTCCTCCTGGGGGCGGTCACGATATGGTCGATCACCCATGCCCCGTTTCCTCCCAGGGTTCCCGATACCAGTCCGGTGCAGAGAGCGGCGGTCCGCCTGCTGCTGCCCCTCATGTGCCTGATCGGGGGCTACCTGGTCTGGCAGGGTGCCTATCAGACCGGGGGAGCTTTCCAGGGAGGGGCAGTTCTTTCAGCCGCCCTTGTCCTGCTCCTGATTTCCGACTTTCTGTGGCTGCCGGAGATGCCGTCCCTGCCCCTGCGCCTTGGCTTGACCATGGGACCGTTGGTGTTTGTCCTGCTGGCCGGGCTCGGGATTCTGGCCGAAAAAATTCTGCTCAGGTTCCCGGTCGAGTACGCCGGCTCCCTGCTGTTGCTTCTGGAGGCCGCCTGCGGCCTCAGCATCGGTCTGACGCTGGCCGCTTTCTTTGCTGGCGGCCGGCCCGCTTCGGACCTGCGGGAAATGCCGTACAGCACCGAAACAAAAGGAAAGGGAGCCGCGGGATCATGACCACCATACTCTACAGCGTTACCGGGCTGATTCTGTTTGTCTTTGGTTTTTTCGCCCTGATTGTTTGTCCCCATCCCCTGCGGAAAATACTGGGCGGCAATGTCATGTCCACCGGTATTTTTCTTTTCCTGGTCGCCGCTTCCTATCGTGCCGACACTGGGGAAATCGATGCGGTACCGCAGGCAATGGTGCTGACCGGCATTGTCGTCTCGGTCTGCATCACCGCCGTGGCCCTGGTGCTGTCCACCCGCCTGCAGCAGGCAGCGGATCAGGGGGCGGGGAGCCGGAGGAAAAACCGGCGTCAGGCGGACGAGGCGGAATAATGGCGTTTGCCGATTCCTGGATAGTTGTCCCCGTATTCGCGCCGTTGACGGCCGCCCTGTTTGCCTTCCTGGTTCGGCGAGGTTCTTTTTTCATTTCCCTGGCGGCGGTCTGCCTCAACCTTCTGGCCGCCGCCGTTCTCGTTGACCAATTTCTCGTCAACGGGCCGGCGGCCTACGCGGTGGGAGGGTGGGATCCGCCCCTCGGCATCTGCCTGCGCACGGACGGTCCAGCCCTGATCATGCTGGTGCTGACCGCCGTGGCCGGAGTAGGAATTACCCTGTACGCAAAGGGATATTTTACCCTCCGGATCGAACGGCCTTCCCGTATCGGCCGGCCGGAGAGACAGGAGCGGTTTTTCTGGCCGCTGTGGATGCTGCAGTTGACAGGTCTGAACGGTCTCTACCTGTCCGGGGATATCTTCAACCTCTATGTGACCCTGGAAGTGATAGGCGTCTCGGCCGCGGCCCTCGCCGCCCTTTCGGGCAAATCCGCTTCGCTGGTCGCCGCCCTGCGGTATCTCCTTGTTTCCCTTCTCGGGTCCCTGAGCTATCTGCTGGGAGTGGTATTTGTCTATAAAACCTACGGGGTGCTTGACCTCGCCCTGCTCATGGCTGTCGCGGCTCCGGCGCCGGGCGTCATTGCCGCCATGGCCCTGATGAGCGTGGGGCTCCTGCTGAAGACCGCCATTTTCCCGATGCATTTCTGGCTGCCGCCGGCCCATGCCAACGCCCTGGCGCCGGTCAGCGCTATTCTGTCCGGACTGGTGGTGAAGGGGTCGTTTTTTCTGCTGTTCAGGCTGTGGTTCGATATTTTCTCCCCGGCCCTGCCCGCCCCGGCTTTCAGTCTGATGGGGACGCTGGGGGCGGGGGCCGTCATCTGGGGCGGGGTGCAGGCTCTGCGGCAGCAGCGTCTGAAACTGTTGATCGCCTATTCCACCGTTTCTCAGCTGGGATATCTTGTCATCGCTTTTCCGCTGGCATTTGCCGGCGGCGGCAGCCAGGCCTGGGGTGCCGTTCTGTTCATGGCTGCCGGGCATGCCTGTGCCAAAATCGCCATGTTCATGAGCGCAGGGACCATCATGCTCCATGCGGGCCATGACCGCATCAGAGACCTGGCCGGCATCAGGGCGTATCTGCCGGTCACCGCCTTTGCCTATGCCGCTGCCGGGGTCAACCTTATCGGCCTGCCGCCGTCCGGGGGCTTTATCGCCAAATGGATGCTGCTCATAACCGCGCTGGCCAGCCATCAGTGGCTGTGGGCAGTC
>JALHJD010000186.1 GCA_022837185.1 Desulfobacteraceae bacterium | reverse complement strand
CTGCCCGGATATTCATTCCGCCCTTGACCGGATTGTGCATCGATGAGGTGGAGGGCACCTTCCGCCCCGCGAAAAAATTCCTTTGTTGATCCCAACGTATCGGGTTGAATATGGTCATGGAGATAACCCTTCAGGATATCCTTAAGGCGGCGGCAGCCATTACCGGCGGAGTTGTGCAGACTCCCTGTCTTTTTTCCCGGGTGCTGAGCCGCATTTGCGGGGCGGAGGTCTTTGTCAAATTTGAAAACCTCCAGTTTACCGGCTCCTTCAAGGACCGCGGCGCCCTGAACTGCCTGCTCGGCCTTGACGAAAATGCGCGCCGCCGCGGCGTCGCGGCCGCCTCCGCCGGCAACCATGCCCAGGCGGTCGCCTATCACGCCCAGCGTTTAGGGATACCGGCGGTGGTCGTCATGCCGGTGCACACCCCCACCTTCAAGGTGGAGCATACCCGCTCCTTCGGCGCCGAGGTGCTGCTCGAGGGCGAGGGGCTGGAAGAGGCGGTGCGGGCGGCCCTGCGGCTGGCGGAACAGCGGGGGCTCTTCCTGGTCCACCCGTACGATGATCCGCTGGTCATTGCCGGCCAGGGTACCGTGGCCTTGGAAATGCTGGATGCATGCGGAGAACTTGACGCCCTTTTTGTGCCGGTCGGCGGCGGCGGACTGCTGGCCGGCAACGCTGTGGCGGCTCGGGCCAGACGGCCCGGCATCAAAATATTCGGGGTGCAGACCGAACTCTATCCGGGAATGGCCGACGCCCTGGCCGGCCGGTCCCCCCGGTTCGGTTCCTTTTCCATCGCCGAGGGCATTGCCGTCAAAAAGCCCGGAGCACTGACCCTGCCGATTATCCGGCAATTGGCCGATGGCATCCTGGTCGTCTCCGAGGAGGAAATTGAAAAAGCCGTGCTCCTCCTGCTGGAAGTGGAAAAAACCGTTGCCGAAGGAGCCGGCGCCGCGAGTCTCGCGGCCCTGATGGTAAATGCCGGGCGGTTCCAGGGCAGGAAGGTCGGGGTCGTGCTCTCCGGCGGCAACATCGACATGCCGGTACTCGCCTCGATTATTCAGCGGGGCCTGGTCCGCTCCCAACGGCTGGTCCGGCTGATTGTCGAGATCAGGGATATCCCCGGCTCCCTTGCCGAGGTGACGAAAATCATCGCCGCCGCCGGAGGCAATATCGTCCGGGTCGACCATCACCGGACCTTTTCCTCCCTGCCGGTGCAGCACGCCGAGGTGGAATTCACCCTGCGGACCAGGGGACCCGACCATGCCGCCGGCATCCGCGCCGCCCTGGCCCAGACCGGCTTTCCGGTACGGGACGCGTGCCCCTGATATTCCCCCGGTGGGGGTATATGTTTCCCTTATTGTCTTTTGGTACAAATTTTGATATAGTATAAAAAACTTGTTCACTGATTGTTTATACCTCAAGGAGAAAGAAGATGAAGAAAATATTTTTTCTGTTGTTAGGTTTGGCTCTGGTTACGGCCTACGCATCTTCCGCCGCCGCCGCCGTATCCCTCAAACGTTTGGCGGAACACCCCTTTTCGCCGCCGCTCACCTCCGTGACCGAATTTCAAACCATGGTGGAACAGAACAAGTCCGACCTGCAGGACGGATTTACCAGGGCGGGCTACCCGGAACTGTATCCCGAATTCATGGCCCAACTCCCGGACGCCGAGGTGGAAACCATCCAGGTTGACCCGGGCGACCAGTTCATCTGGATGCTCTTCCGCAACAAGTTTACCGGACGGGTGAAAGTGCTCAAGGATGTTACCTGGGCCGGCGATCAGCCCTTCGAAGCTTACAGGTTTTACATCGACAGCGAAGGCCAGCGCTACGAGTTCCTCGTCCCCCCGATCTGCGGCAACGTGACCCTGGCGAATGTCGGTCCGGTTCCGGCAAAGGTTGTTCCCGCTCCGGCTCCTGCTCCTCCGCCGGTCGCTCCGGCACCGGTCGCTCCGGCACCCGAGCCCGCGGTTCAACTGAAGGGCGGCCCGGTCTTTGATATCGGCCTGGCCCAGCAGTTCGACCCGGCCAGCTACGTCTTTGCCCGTATTGGGTACGCCTATCCGCTGCTCGACCAGCTCTACATCATGGGCCTGGTCGGCGGCTTCATCCGTTTCGCGGGTGATGACGGCGGCGATGCCTTCACCGCCGACGCCCTGCTGAATTATCATTTCACCGACAGGGTGTTTGCCGGCGCCGGCGTGGGGTACTGGTCCGACGAAGACGAGGTCGACCTGATCGTCAATCTCGGTTATCTCATCTACGAGAGGCCGGACTCCTTCAAGACCTCTCTCTTCATCGAGGGACGCTGCTTCGCCGACGATCTGATCTCCAGCGAAGCCGCCCGCCTGGGCGTGGGAGTACGCTTCCAGTTCTAGGCCGGTAAAAAAAGGACAAAAATTTGCGGAAGGCCTGACCGGCGGATGCCGGCAGGCCTTCTTTTTTGTTAAAAAATCGAAAAGATGAAAAGCTACGAGCCCATCCTGATCACCCGATCGCCGAGCGCAATGGTACGGCTTACACTCTTTTGTCCTTTTTGGGCCTCCGTTTCACCCCAGGCGGCAACCGGGTCATTTTATCCTCCCGCCTGAACAGCGGCCCTCAACCTGCCGCGTCCTGGGTGATCCCTTTCTCCTCAAGCACGGCCTGCAAGACCGGCAGCGCATCCAGGGCGGCGGGATAGCCGGCATAAATTGCCGCCTGCAGCAGTGCTTCGGTAATTTCTTCAACCGTGGCGCCGCTGCTCAGAGCAATGCCGAATACAATCCGCAAGGCCCCATGACGCCCAAGCGCCGCGAGGATACCGATACTGCACAGCGCTCGCGTTTTCGGATCAATGGCTTTCCTCGACCATGTTCGACCGAACACGACTGAAATTGCTTCATTCTCAAAGGCGGGGCTCAGTTCCCTGAAGCGCGCGGTAATCTTTTCCGCCCGGCCGGGACCGACAAGCCGCGTGAGCGTCTCTGTCCCTTTTGTGTAATCGTTCATCCTGTCGCTCCTGCATAAACGTTCATGCGTGTCCGTCCGACAGCCCGACAACCTGCCCTGTCAGTCATCTTGAACAATCTCTTCCTCTTTTCCACCGTATCTCACTCATATTCCTACAGGATATCCTGACGAAGTCCCTTCCCATAACAATTTCGCCTAAACCATCAACAGCCATCTACCGCCTTCGCGGCCGGTCATGGGGACGGGGGCGGAAAGGTCTCCTATTGTCGCGCAGGTGTCCCGGCGGGCGGCCGAAATGGCGATATCGCTTGTACTGGTACCTGGGTACATAGCGGAACTGAAAATCCCGGTAAGGATGATAGGGGGAATACCGGAAGGGATACGGACGAACGAAGCGGCTGCCGTAGGGATAACGGTAGTAGCGGTCATAGGGGTACCCGTACCGGGTGTCATAGGAACGGTAATACGCGCCCCCGCCCCCCGCGCACCCCGCCTGCAGCAGGAGGAGGGAACCGCCGAACAGCGCCGCCAGCACCAGGAAAACCAGTTTTTTCATTATCACTGCTCCGTGTCGGGAGATTCTTCCGGCTACCAGGACTGCACCATGACAAGCCCGCCCAGGGGATCTTCGATGAGGGATACGCGGCCACCGCCCAGGGGGTGATCGGGCGTTATCACAACTCTTCCGCCCAGTTCGGCGGCCGTTGCGGTCACGGCAGCCGGATCGGCCACCCGGATCACCGGCACCCACTGGGGCGGCATGTCCTCGAAGGGAACAGCGGTAATTCCGGCCTGCCACCGGTCATCGGTCATCAGGACCCAGTAGCCGATCTCATCCTCATCCGGATTCACCTGCTGGGCCGCGTAATTGCCCAGGGATTGATAAAAGGTCACCGCGGCTTCGATATCCGAGGTCCACAGTTCGTCCCACAGCCAGCCGCCGATGGGAGGCACCGCCGGCTCGGGATCGCCGCTGGCCGAATGCATCAACACCAGCGGCGCGCCCAAGGGGTCACGGACAACCAGGTAACGGCCCCGCCTGGCGATCTCCCCGGGTCCCTTGACCACCTGGCCGCCGATCCGTTCAACCAGCCGGGCGACGCCGTCCACGTTGTCCTCGGACAGGCACATCACCCAGCAGGACCGTTCAGGACCAGCCGCCCCCTTTTTATCCGGGACAATCCCGGCAATGGGGCTCCCGTCGTTGAGGATCAGAGTGTAACGCCCGTGCTCCTCAAAGGTCCACCCGAAGAGCTGCCCATAAAACCTTTTGGCCGATTCCACATCGTCCGTGATCAGGTCGTGCCAGATCACCTGGCCGGGCTGCCTGTGGCCGGAGGGTTCAGGGGTGATCGGCGCCAGTTCCATAGGGGTGCAGGCCGCGAGCAACAAACCGAGCAGCAGCATCGGGATGCCTTGACCCAGCGGACGCAAAAGCCAGTCCGCGCGATGGGGCGCCCCGGATAAAACGATTCTCCGCATACGTATCTCCTCTCCGCAGGTTCGATAAATCGGGTTTTTTCCACTTCCCCATTTTTCTGCAAATTCTGATCCAGAATCAGCGGAGTACGTTCTCCCTAAAAGTCAACTTAGTCAATAGCGTCCCTGTCAATTAAAGTGAACATAGTGCACTTTTGGTGACACAAAAAAGATTTCACTGTGCGGCAGCTGCTCACCTTCGACTCTACAACATACTGAAATTACACATTTTAATTTCATATTCAACTTGTGCTGGAAATGGCATGGAATCTGCTAACTGAAAAACAAGCAATGGCTCAACGAGCGCAATAACAAGGAAAATACAGGACCTTATGATAACCTCCCCAAGAAGGGCCGCACCATGAAACGATTTTTTAAAAGCCTGCCGTTCCTCTTCATCTTCGGACTGCTGCTCTGGGTGATCAACTCCCTGGCGGCGTCCATGTTCATCCCCGGCAAATTCAGCCTGGACTCAGCTCTGTTTGCCTCGTCCCTGGACAATATCTATACCCGGATACTGATTGTCTCGTTCAGCATCCTTCTGTACATGATCCTGTTCAGGATATTTCTCTACGAAAAGGACCGCAAATTTCTGCGGAACGCTTTCAACCATTCCTTTCCGATGTGCATTACCGGCTTTGACCATCACATCATCGACGGCAACGCAGCTTACTGGGAGACGTTCAACGACGGAAAGAAGCCGCGCAAGAAGATCAAATGCCACGACAACAGGCCGGGGGAATTCTGTCAGACCCCCAGGTGCACCCTCAAACGCATCCAGGAAGGAGAAAAGGAAATCATCTACGAGCAGGGAAAACTGATAGACGGGCTGAAGCGCTACTACATCATCAAGGCCAAACCGGTTGTCAACGCCTTCGGCGAGGTCATCGGCTGCATCGAATCCTTCGACGACATAACCGTGCGCAAAAATCTTGAACGGGAAAATCAGCACCTGATTAACAACCTGCGCCAGTCCCTGGAACAGGTCAAAATGCTGAAGGGTTTGCTGCCCGTGTGCCCCTCCTGCAAACAGGTCCGGAACGACCAGGGATACTGGGACCGGATAGAATCGTACCTGGCCGACCATACCGAGGCCGAAGTCCTGCCCTGCCTCTGCCCCGAATGCAAGGAACTCTCCCGGGCGGATCTCTTGAGCGATTTCGATGAGTTATCCGGACCCCGGGAACGGCAGCCCAATGACATGCAATGGCTGAAAGTCGTCAATTGACGGAAGCGGATCCATCACGCCGGACCACTCGGCGCATAACCGCCGCAACAACTTCAACAAGGGAGAAGACCATGGAGGAACAGGATGCAACCAAGATCCTGATCGCCGAGGACGACCCATTCCTCAGGAAATCCATAGCTACTTTTTTCAGGAAAAGGGGGTACTTTGCCATGGAGGCCGAAAACGGTCATGATGCCCTCCAGCAGTTCCGAAAGGAAAAGCCCGCCCTGATCCTGACCGATCTCCGTATGCCTGTCATGGACGGATTTGACCTGCTGGAGGAAGTCGTCATCGAGTCTCCGGAAACCCCGGTCATCATTTTTTCGGGAGTGGGAGACAAGCCCGATGTCATCACCGCCCTCCGCTCCGGGGCCTGGGATTACATCACCAAGCCCATCGAGGACATTGATTTTCTGATAGAACGGGTTGAAAAAGCGCTGGTCCAGGCCCAGATG
>JALHJD010000185.1 GCA_022837185.1 Desulfobacteraceae bacterium | reverse complement strand
GCGCCTCCGTACTGGGTCAAGATCGAGCGGGTCGGCGGCGTCTTCAGTGGCTATGTTTCAGCGGACGGAAAGGCCTGGAACGTCGTGGGCCAGCAGCTCATCCCGGTAACCGACCCGGTCCTGATCGGTCTGTGCGTCACTTCACACGTGGCCGGGGTGGACCGGACCTTCCAGTTCGAGAACATCTCCGCTGCCGGCGGCGTGTCGGGGAACTGGCAGGGGGCCGTGGTCAACAGCCCGGTCTACAACGACCCGGCGGACATGTACCTCGTCGTCACAGACAGCGCCAGCAAGTCCGCCACCGCCGCCAGCGCCACCGCGGCGACAGCGGCCGATTGGACCGCCTGGAAGATCCCGATGAGCAGTCTGACCGGCGTGAACCTGGCTCGGGTCAAGAAGCTGACGATCGGCATCGGGAACAAGGCCACGCAGACCGCCGGCGGCTCCGGCATCGTGTTCATCGACGACCTCGGCTACGGCCGCACGGCTCCATAGCCAGGATTCCCTTGACCAACGCAGTGCCCAGGGGCCCGTCTCCCAAGAGGACCGGGCCCCGCTTCTATGTTGAGGCCGGAACGCCCTTCCTGACCCCGCCGAGCCCGCTCCAACCCGCGAATCCGCGAAGTCGGGCTATGGCCGCGGCGCGTCGATTTCACTTTGATCTTTGCGTGCTCCTTCCATACAATCTCGCCACGAGTTCGTGCTCGGGCAGGGACTCTGAATCGCGGAAGAACACGTGGGTGGTCGGACTGGGATGAAGCGATCGTTGGCATGCGTCTGGCTTTGGGTCCTGTGGCTGCTTTGGCTCGCGCTTCTGCCATGCGCGTTTGCCGCCATCGTGATCACGGGGCAGGGCGGTTGGAGCCGATTCTGGGGGCTCTCGTCGGTGGCGCTCTCGGCCGCCGCGTGGGTCAACTGGTCGCTTCATCGCCGGGACCGGCTCGGACCGACGTGTGCTCTGATCGCCCTGGGCATGACGTTCGGCATGTTGGCCGATCTGTACGGCGCCTTTCGTGTCCTGCGTTTCACCGATCCGCTCGTGATGATCATCCCGATGTTCGCCCTGGGACACGTCGCCTATGTCGGCGGCATGCTGGTCCTTGCCCGTCGCCTGGGCTTGACCGGCCGGCCCGCCTGGCCTCGGCGTCCAGGGCTTTCATCTCCGGCCCGGCATAGGAGGCGGTGACCATGTTTTTACGGAGATCCAGGCATATTCCGGCAATCCGGGGATGGAAAACATAGGGGACCATGCTGATCACCAGGTCCGAGCTCGAAATCTCTTTCCTCAGGCCGTCATCGTCCCGAATATCCAAGGCTTCGGCGGTTCCCCTGGGATGCGAGCGGATGAGCCGCCTGGCCTTGTCCGCGTCCACGTCCCTCAGATCGACGGAAAAGCCCGGCCGATCCAGGAGATACCGGACAAGCGGACCGGCGACGAGCCCGGCGCCGGCTTTTCGACCATGTGGGTCACCTTGTAGGTCCGCTCGATCCCGGTCTCCTCCCCCTCGACGATGCCGTACTGGTGGGTCTGGTCCATGGGCACCCGCTGCACGGCGACAATGGATTCGCCGACCCGTTCGAACAGGTCGATCATCTGCTTGCAGCAGGGGACCTTGCTCCTGACGAGGTCATCGCCGAGCAGCACGATAAAGGGTTCATCGCCCACGACATGGCGGGCCATCCAGATCGCATGCCCCAGGCCCAGGGGCTCCTTCTGCCGCACCGAAACAATGTCGATGAGGTTGGAGATATTTTTGAGCTCCTCCCTGAGCTGGACCTTGTTTTTCTCCTTGAGGACGGTGTCGAGTTGGAAATCGTAGTCAAAATGGTTCTCAATGGCCGCCTTGCCTTCACTGGTGATCAGGATGACCTCCTCGATGCCGGAAGCGACCGCCTCCTCGACAATGTACTGGATTGTCGGCCGATCAACGATGGTCAGCATTTCCTTGGGAATTGCCTTGGTGGCGGGCAGGAACCGGGTGCCGAGCCCGGCAACCGGGATAACGGCCTTGCGAATCTTTGTCATTCTTCTCCTGAGCGGGTTGGGTTTGGTAATGGATTTGAGTTTGGGCTGTATTTCCTGTATATATAGCAGGTGATTTCCCTGTCGGCAAGTAATGCATGGTGCCGTCCCCACAGTTGTCGAAAAAACGCGATCAATGCTTCTCTCGTATCCTCCGGAACTGCCGATTTCCGAAAAAAAAGACGATATTGTCGCCGCCATCCGCGCCCATCGGGTCCTGGTCATTGCCGGCGACACCGGTTCCGGCAAGACGACCCAGCTTCCCAAAATGTGCCTGGAGGCCGGACAGGGACAATCCGGGCTCATCGGCTGCACCCAGCCCAGGCGGATTGCCGCGATATCGGTCGCCGAACGCGTGGGAGAGGAAGTCCGGGACCCGGCACTGGTCGGCTACAAAATTCGGTTCCACGACCGGACCGGCCCCACCACCCGCATCAAGTTCATGACCGACGGAGTCCTGCTGGCGGAAACGAGGCAGGACAGGGACCTTGGCCGCTACGACACCATCATCATAGATGAGGCCCACGAACGAAGCCTCAACATCGATTTTCTGCTGGGCTGCCTCAGGCAGCTCCTTACCAGGAGGGGCGATCTCAAGCTGATCATCTCCTCGGCCACCCTGGATACGGCAAAGTTCAGCGACCACTTCGGCGGGGCCCCGGTCATCAACGTCTCCGGCCGCACCTATCCCATCGACATCGACTACCTTCCCTGCGGCGCCGGCGAGGATGACAGCGAGGAAACCTATGTTGAACTGGCGGCCCGCATGGCGGTCCGCATCACGGAAGAGCGAGGCGGCGGCGACATGCTGGTGTTCATGCCCACGGAACGTGACATCCGCGACTGCACGGACCTGCTCGCACAACAGATGGGCGATGCAGCGCTGGTCCTCCCTCTTTTCGGGCGCCTGCACGCCGCCGACCAGCGGAAAATCTTCCGGCCTTCTCCACGGCGGAAAATCATCGTAGCCACCAATATCGCCGAGACCTCCATCACGGTGCCCGGCATCCGCTATGTCATCGACACCGGCCTGGCCCGGATCTCCCGCTACAATCCCCGCGCCAGAACGACCAGCCTGCAGGTCCAGCGGGTGTCCAGGGCCAGCTGCGACCAGCGGACCGGGCGCTGCGGCCGCACCGGTCCCGGCTACAGCCTGCGGCTGTACAGCGAGGAGGATTATCTTGGCCGGCCCCGCTTCACCCAGCCGGAAATTCAGCGCGCCAACCTGGCCGAAGTCATTCTGCAGATGCTCAGCCTCGGGCTCGGCGTCCCCCGCGATTTCCCCTTTCTCGACCCGCCCGCGGTCAACGCCGTCCGCGACGGCTATGCCCTGCTGCAGGAACTCGGGGCCATTACCCCTGACAACCGGCTGACCGGGCGGGGAAAAATCATGGCCGGACTGCCCCTTGATCCCTGCATTGCCCGGGTCATCATCGAGGCGGCTGAACTCGGCGCCCTCAGGGAGGTGAAAATCATCGCCGCCGGCCTGTCCATACAGGACCCGCGCATCCGCCCGGCGGACAACGAACAGCAGGCCGATGCGGCCCACAAACGTTTTGCCGACAGGAGTTCCGACTTCATGGGCCTGCTGAACATCTGGGAGCTGTTCACCGCCACCGCCGACAAGGTGAGGTCCCGGGCCCGGCTGCGCAAATTCTGCACCGGCCACTTTCTGTCCTGGCAGCGGATGCGCGAATGGCTCGACATCCATGACCAGCTCAACGAACTGACCGCGAAAAACAAGCGGTTCCGCGACAACACCGCGGCGGCGGGCTTCGATGCCGTCCATCAGGCCCTGCTCAGCGGTTTTCTGCGCAACATCGGCCAGAAAAAGGAGAAGAACATCTACCGGATCAGCGGCGGCCGCGAGGCCATGCTCTTTCCCGGCTCGGCCCTGTTCAACCACGGCGGCCAGTGGATCGTCTGTGCCTCGTTCATGGAAACCAGCCGCCTCTTCGCGATGAATGCGGCCAACATAGACGGCCGCTGGCTGGAGAAAATCGGCGGCGACCTGTGCCGCCGAAGCTGGTCCGACTTCCACTGGGAGAAAAAGGCCGGCCGGGTTGTCGCCCTGGAGAAAGTCACCCTTTTCGGCCTGGTGATCGTCGCCGGCCGCAAGGTCAACTACGGGACCATAAACGATGCCGCCGCCAGGGAAGCCAGGGAGATATTCATTCACCAGGCCCTGGTCGGGGGAGAGCTCGGCGGCGGCTATTCCTTTCTCCGGCATAATCTCGCCCTGATCAAAAAATTTGCGGAAATGGAGGCCCGGACCCGGCGCCGGAACATCGTCGTGGACGACACCCTGCTGTACCGCTTCTACGACGAGCGCCTCGGAATGGTATATGACCGGCACACCCTCAACCGGGACATCCGCAAAAACCGCGGCGACCGGTACCTCCGGATGACCGGGGACGATGTCTGCCGGGCGGCTCCCGGCGAGGAGGAATTATACCGGTTTCCGCGCTCCCTGCGGGCGGGAAGCCACCGCCTCCGCCTTTCCTACCGCTTCGAACCCGGAGACGAAGCCGACGGGGTGACCGTCGACATCCCTCGGTCCATCGCGCAGCATCTCAATCCCCAGGTTTTTGAATGGCTGGTGCCGGGCCTGCTGGAGGAGAAAATCCTCGGTCTGCTGAAAAATATGCCCAAAACCCTGCGGCGGCGGCTGGTGCCCCTTCCCGACACCGTCGACCGCATCATGGACGAATTGCCCCTGTACCAGGGCTCCCTCTATGCCGCCCTGGAAAAAACGATCCTTCGGAACCACCAGGTCCATATTCACCGCTCCCAATGGCAGCCGGACAAGCTCCCCCCGCACCTGCTGATGCGGTTCACCCTGCGGGGTGATGACGACGCGGTCCTGCTGACCAGCCGTTCCTACTCCGACATCCTGCGCCGCCTGTCCAGGACCGGCCCTGATGACATCGGTTTAGATGCCGGGGCAATCGAGGTTCCGGTCATAACCTCCATCCGCTCCTGGGATTTTCCCACCCCGCCCGAACCACTGACCCTGCCCGGCGGCCCGGGTTCACCTTCCTGCCTGTTCCCGACCCTGTTTGTCGATGAGCGCACCGACAGCGTCGAACTGCGGTACATAGCCGACCTGGAACAGAGCAGGCGGCGAAACCGGGCGGGCCTGCGCTTTGTATACACCCGCCAGTGCCCCCGGGAGGTAAAGGCCCTGGCCAGGGAATGCAAAAACGCCCTGGCCGCCCACTCCGCCTCCTGGCTCGCCCTCGGCTTCGGTGCCTCCGCCCGTGAAATGCGCGAAGCCCTGCTGGCCTTTCTGCTGGATGACCTGTTCGGCCTACATGACGGACGGCTGCCCTCCCGGCAGGATTTTGACGCAACCCTCGCCGCCGTCCTCAAAAACGGTATCGCGCGCAGCGGCGTGCGCATGCTTGACCACCTGCACAGGCTGCTCGTCCTGCGGCGGGAAATAGGCACCAGTCTCCTGCGGGCATCCTCCAAAAACGGAACCGGACCGGGGACGGACAGGTTTGCCGACTTCCGCGACCATCTCGACGAACTGCTTCCCGCGGATTTTCTGGTCTCTCGAAAATACGGGGATTTTGAACATACCGAAAGATATCTCAAGGCCCTGGCAATCCGCCTGGAACGGGCGGAGCATTCTCCGGTCAAGGACAGCCGCAAAGCCGCCCTGATCAAACCGGCCGTCAACCGCCTTCGGCAATTCAAGGATGCTGCCTGCCGAGGGGCCGAATGCTGCGCGTCCATCGCCGAATACCGGCAGATGGTCGAGGAACTGCGGGTTTCGGTCTTTGCCCCGGAACTCGGCACGCTCATGCCGGTATCGGAAAAAAGGCTGCTGCAAAAATGGCAGCAGGTCGAAGCCGCCTGCCTGCGCGTCGAGTAGGAGCAATTTCAGTTGGCAGTCGGCAGCGCTCCACCCCGCGCTGCGGGCGCCGAATGAGGAGAATAACACCCTTTCACATATCAATTACCTGTTGATATTATTGTTCATTTTCTTTGCTTGCCCAAAGAAAATGAACCAAAAGAAAGGGCACCCGTGCCACTTGGTCCTGCGGACTGCCTTGCGCTCCTCGAAGCTGCCGGAAATTTACAAACTCGCGGAGTTTATACCCC
>JALHJD010000184.1 GCA_022837185.1 Desulfobacteraceae bacterium | reverse complement strand
ATGTACATCAGCCCTGAGACAGGATCCCGAGCAACCTCTGCCCCGATTTTTGCTCCCGGATTCTTTATGAAAAACATCTCTCCTTACCATATTCTCCCGGAGCAACTCAAGTATTTGCATGCAACTCAACACGCTTTGTTTTTCTGACCCTGGAAAGCAGCGTCTCCCGTTCTGAAAGACCGAGAACCTCCACCATGATCTGCCGGGGATTCACGCCCGGCCGACCCTGATGTGCGATGAGCTCGAACCTGAGCGTTCCGTGGTCGATCCTCAGGGACCTGACCAGGGGGCGGATGTCGAGTTCAGACCGTCTGCCCTTGCGGGACCGTTCGATCACAAAGCTGTCCCCGGCCAGAAATTCACCGATCCGTTGCAGCCGTTCGACCGGGTGCGGCCCGGGCAGCACCGCCTCATAGGCGGTCACGATGGTTCCCGCTTCGGCGGTTGGGGCCGGTTCAACGCCGGTTACCCGCATCCCTGGCGGCAATTCGAGGCCAAGGGCAACGCCAAGGGCAGCGGGGTCCTGCAACGGCGAGGCCACTTCCATGTCGAAGTACTCGACCTCGCTCTCCATGCCCACCGGCAGCGCCGCGCCGAAAGATACCCGGGGTGTCGGATTGAATCCCCGGGAATGCAGAACAGCAACCCTGGCGCGGCGAAGGGCGCGAAAGACCAGCTGCAGTATTTCGAGGTGGCTGAAAAAACGGCTGTCGCCCAGCCTGGTATAATGAATCCGGTACCTGAAGCGAGGCTGCTGTTCATCCCGGGACGCAGCGGCTGGGGGGTGGGTTTTTTCGGCCGGGCACCGCTCCTTCTTCCCCCGGGTGCAGATCACCGGCCTGATGGTGCGGAAGTCGCACAGACCGCACTGCTGACAGCCGGCGGTCCGGCAGTCCGGGGTATACTCACGCTCCAGGGCCCGCTCGCGCTCCCGGGCGAGAAATTCACGGTCCACCCCGCTGTCAAGGTGGTCCCAGGGCAGCGCCTCGCCGGGATCCCTGGCCCGGAGATAGGAGTTGAGATCAATCCCGCACTCCCCGGCGGCATCCTGCCAGTGCTCCAGCCTGTAGTGCTCGGACCACCCGTCCAGGCGGGCGCCCGACTTCCAGGCGGTTTCGATGAGGCCGGCCAGACGCCGATCGCCGCGGGAAAAGACGCCTTCCATCACACTCTGGCGAGGGTCATGCCACTTCAGCTTGAAACCCCGCCGGGGCAGCAGGCCCTTGAGATGATCGATCAGGCCCTGCGACTCCTCCAGGCTGAGCTGCCGCTCCCACTGGAAGGGGGTGTGCGGTTTCGGCACAAAGGTGCCGACGCTGACGTTGATCTGCACACGTTTTGCCCGCGGGCCCGCTTCACCTCTCGCCCGGCGGGCCAGATCGACTATTGCCTCGACATCCTCCATGGTTTCAGTCGGCAGACCGATCATGAAATACAACTTGATCAGGTCCCAGCCCAGGGCAAAGGCATCCCGGCAGGTCTGCAGCAGGTCAACCTCGCTGATGCCCTTGTTGATCACCTCCCGCAGCCTGTCGGTTCCCGCTTCCGGCGCGACGGTGAAGCCGGTCATGCGGACCCGCCTGATCTGGTTCATTATTTCCGGGGTCAGGGTGCCGACCCGCATGGACGGCATGGAAATCGAAACGTACCGCCCGGCAAACCGATCCATCAATTCGGTCATCAGTTCCGGCAGACAGGAATAGTCCCCGGAGGAGAGCGACAGCAGCGCCAGTTCCTCGAAGCCGCTGCAGGCAATTCCCTTCTCGGCGGCCTCCAGAATATCGTCGATGGAGCGCTCGCGGACCGGACGGTAAATGACGCCGGCCTGACAGAAGCGACATCCACGGGTACAGCCCCGGGCGATCTCGATCGCCAGCCGATCATGGATGGGTTTGACCACGGGCACCAGGGGGCTGCCTCCTTCCTCGGCTTTCGGCAGCCCGGGCAGCACCCGCCGTCGAACGGACGTGTATTCCGGCCGCAGAGGATGAATTCCCCGCAATTGCGAACCGGCATATTGGGGGGCGAAAAAGGCGGGAACATAGACCCCCGGGATTTGAGACAGTCCGATCAGTACATCCGGGCGCGCCGTTCCCTCCCTCTTGGCCCGGCGCACGGCTTCGGCCACCTCCAGGATGACCTCCTCCCCGTCTCCCAGAACCACGGCATCAAAAAAATCCGCCACCGGCTCGGGATTCATGCTGCAGGACCCGCCCCCGATCACCAGGGGAGCGGTTTCCTCCCTTGCCTTTGCCCGAAGCGGAATCCCGGCAAGATCGAGGATGGTGAGGATATTGGTGTAGCACAGTTCGTAGGGCAGGGTAATGCCGATCACATCAAAATCGGCAAGGGGACGGCGGGATTCGATGGCAAACAGGGGCATTCCACGGCGGCGCAGCTCCCCCTCCATATCCAGATCAGGCGCATAGCACCGCTCGGCAAGCATTCCCTCCCGGCTGTTCAGGATATGGTAGAGGATCTGGAGGCCGAAATGGGACATGCCGATTTCATACAGGTCCGGAAAGACAAGGGCGAAACGAACCTCGGCGTCATGCCAGTTCCTTACCGAGGCGTGGAGTTCGCCCCCGGCATACCGGCCCGGCTTCCTGACAAACGGCAGGATATGGTCAATATTCACAATTTCCGGCATATTCATCCAATGTTCCGCGGGTCCGGCCCTTATACTGAAAAATCATTGACATTTCAACCTTGCGGGAGATAATCAACATAATATATTCTCAAAAGATCGGCCGGACCATGACCAATGATCCGGCCCCCTTTGACTCCATTTTTCCATGGAAGTGATATCGATGAAGAAATATTTGTCGCTCGGCCAGTTCCTGTTTATCCCCTTCCTGCTTCTTGCCGGCCTGTGTTCGGCATCGTCCGGCCAGGTGCTGGAGAAGATCGAATTCGATGCCTCCACACCCGGCATCGATCTGGTCACCTTCAAAATGAACGGAGCCCATCTGCCCACTTCTTTCGCCCTCAAGGGAGACCTGCCCCGGGTGATTTTTGATTTTCCCGACGTCGAACCCTCGAAAAACGTCAAGAATATCATGGCGACCGATGGCCGTTTCATCAAACAGATCAGAACCGGCATCCACAGCGGAGAGAACCCCAAAACCCGGGTTGTCTTTGATTTGCGGTCCGACGGCGCGGTGGATTTCAAGCAGGACTTCGATGCGGCGACCAACACCCTGCGGATAAGCCTGTTCACCGCCGGCTTCGAACCCCCTTCGGCCGGTTCCCTGTCATGGAAGCCGTCTCCAGAGAGCGGGGAAACCCCGGCGGCAGCTCCGGCCATGACCGCAACGCAGCCTGCCGAAGGAACAGCCGGTCCGGCCCCGGCCGCGGAATCATCCTCAGGGACGGCGGGCATGCCCGGCGAACAGACGGCACCGGAACCCCCTGGTCAACCTGACGCCCCGGAAACACTCGGTGACCATCTTTTTGCGGCCATCCCTGAATCGGAAACTGAAGATATCCTCCCCGAGGAAACAACCCGCATTCAGCCATTGGCAGAGATCGGCAACCAGAAAGCTCTTCCCGGCAACGGCGGGCAGCCGACACTGTATTCCATTGAATTTGACCAAACCTCGGACCGAGGTGAAATGATACTCTTCAAACTCAGCAACTTCAATCCGCCGGTGGTTTTCGGCATTGAAGAAGATATTCCCAGGATAGTCTGCTTTTTCAAAGATACCGGCGCCGGGGAGGATCTGGTGGAGCTCATTGAATCCAACGGCCGCTTTGTCCGGAACATCCGGGTCGGCAAGTACCGGAATCCCGATAACGTCAGGGTTGTCCTCGACCTGGTTCCCAACCACAATTACGATCTGCAGCAGGTCTTCTTCAAGGAAGACGATATGTTCATGATCATCATCAATACCGCCGGCGAGCATGGGGCCGGCAAAAGCTGATCCCCGCGGCCCTGATGCATTGTAAAGTTGGCAGTCGGCAGTCGGCAGTTGGCAGTTTGGCGATTGAGGCCTGGCGGCTTTTCGGTATTTCAGGACCCCTCCTCCACCCCAACGGGGCGCCTACCCGGAGTCTCGCTTCGTTCGCCTACATCCCCAGGAGAAGGGTGTTTGAAAGTTGGCAGTCGGCAGTTGGCAGTCGGCAGTCGGCAGTCGGCAGTTTAGGGATTGAAGCCTGGCGGCTTTTGGGTGTTTCAGTTTCGTTGGGCTGAGCTTGCGAAGCCCAACGTAACCGTAGAGAATTGTTGGGGTGTTCTCAGGGTCAACCCAATCTCGGCCCTTTCGATCGCGATCCCGATTTCGATTGGAACTTGCTGCGCTGAGCGCAATGAGGAAAGGGACGAACCGGATAGGGCTCTTCATTCAATCAACAGCGAAGCTGCAAACTCCCAACTGCCGTATCACGGCGCAGTTTCGCAGGTTGGGCTGAGCTCGCGAAGACCAACGCAACCGATTGGAATTGTTGGGGTTCTCTGGTTCACCCCAACCTACGACCCTTTCGATCCCGATTTCGATTTCAATCAGCGCCAATAAACCGACAGCGAAGCTGCAAACTCCCAACTGCCGACTGCTGACTGCCGACTGCAAACTCCCAACTGCCAACTGCCGACTGCCGACTCCAAACTGCAATCTCCCCCCGCCGGGCGCAAAAAAAACCGGACCGCACAGATTGTACGGTCCGGTCAGGATCAACCGCAACTGATCAGAATCAATCAGGCGACGTTCCAGTCGACCCTTTTGAGCCGCTGGGGCTTTATCTCCTCAACCTTCCGGGGAACGAGGCCGTTCGACATGAACGCCGTGCATTCCTTGCGCTTCTCAAAGGGGCAGTCGGCTATGTTCCAGCACGGAGTATACTGCAGCAGTTTTTTGATCGCTGCTATTGATATCCCCTGCTCATGAATCATCTTGCGGAGACACTCGATCCATTTTACGTCATTCATCGTGTAGTAGCGCCACTTACCTTTGCGCATGGGCCTGATCAGTCTCTCCTGTTCATAAATCCGGAGGGTCCTTGGATGCACTTCGAGCATCTGTGCGGCTACGCCTATGGTGAAGATTGCTTTTTTTTCGTTAACCATCCCGAACCTCTCTTGTCTAGGGTCGCGGGAGGAGCGGAACTCCGAACTCCTCCCGCCTGAATTCTCCAGCCGGCAGCTCCTGCCTTTAGTGGTCCCCGTTCAGCGCGTAGGCTTTGCCGAAGAAACGCTCGCCAAGCAGGAATGCCGTGCCGACGATGCCGACGCCTGCCATCACCAGGAGTATCTCCGCCAGGGAAGGAGTATAGCTCAGGGTGGCGGGAGCATTGAACGTATCGGGATAGACCGGGATAATCTGCCCGGCAACCACCGTGTTGTAGGTCCTGAAGAACAGGCCGACGATGGTCATCAGTGCCGCCGCCGACATTGCCGCTACGCTGTTCAGCCTGGTTACGACCAGGAGAAGCAGGGGGATCGCCAGGCCGATGGTAATTTCAAATACCCAGAAGCTGTTTGCCAGGGGACCGCTCATCATGGCTTCAGCGGCCAGACGCCCGCCTTCCATGCCGCCGACGAAGTAGGAGATCATCCTCCAGGCGGTGGCCACGGTGATAAGCACCAGCATCAGCATCAACACCTTGCCGGCGGAGCGCACCCCTTCAAGGGTGTCGGCATCCATGGAGCGCCGGCGGATGACATAGGCATAATGGGTAAACATGATGGCGGCCGCCGCGCCGCACAGGAAGGCGTTGCCGAGGAAGAAGATCGGCAACTGCGAGCCGTACCAGAAGGGGCGGCCGGACAGGGTGGCAAAAACGGCGCCGAGGTTGGTATTGGCGGCGACTTCCGCCAGCGCGCCCATGACGCCAAGGGCGATCGCCAGCTTAAACTGCTTGGTCAGGATCAGATAAAACTCGACCAGCATCATACCCACCGCGAGCCCGTAGAGCGTGCCCATCCACCAGATATTCGAAGTGGGGTTGGGGGAGATCACGTTGTAGATCGCCATCCGCCAGGGGCTTTCCAATTCCAGACCGATGATGGCGAACCCTGCAATGATCGTTATCAGGGAAAGCCATACCATCCTGTTGGCCAGCGGTGCCATCTTGTTGCCGCCGAAGACGTGGCTGATGGCGGCCAGCAGGCAGAGACCCGTCGATATAATGGCGAAGAAGGCGTAGCTTGAAA
>JALHJD010000183.1 GCA_022837185.1 Desulfobacteraceae bacterium | reverse complement strand
GGCGCCGAGACGGCGGGCGGTGGCGATCGCCTGCAGGCCGGCGACACCCACGCCGATAATGAAGACGCGGGCCGGTTTGATTGTCCCGGCCGGGGTGGTCATCATGGGAAAAACCTTGTCCAGCTCTCCGGCGGCCACAATCACCGCAACATAGCCCCCCAGGTTGGCCTGGGAGCTGAGGACGTCCATTTTCTGCGCCAGGGTGGTGCGGGGCAGCATTTCCAGGCTCACGGCGCTGATCCCGCCGGCCGCCAGTTTGTCAACAAGTTCAGACTCCCTGAAGGGGTCCAGGTAACTGATGTGGACGGCCCCCTTTTTCATCAGTTCCACCTCCTCCCGGGGAGGTTTGCGCAGGCGCAGGATGAGGTCCGCTGTTCGCAGCATTTCCTCCCGTGATGGATTGACCCTCGCCCCGGCTTTTTCGTAGTCGGCGTCGCTGAAACGGCAGTTCAGGCCGGCGCCTGCTTCTATTTCCAGCTCCGCGCCGAGTCTGACCAGCTTTTCAGCGGAGGGCGGTATAATGGGAACCCTCATCTCACCCTGGTGGGTTTCTTTCATGACCGCGATTTTCATAGCATCACTCCTTGCTCAGTTACCTGTATCAACTGAAATGGACACCGGCAGCAGACCGGCGGGTGAACAGTGCCGATCCGGGAAAGACGCACCGACAGGTGTTCGAACGTATTCGTGCTGAAAATGGATACTTGGTTTTTTACCCGAAACTGAAAAAAAAACCCACATAAAATCAATATGTTTGAAAACCGGAAGGAGATCCCTCACAATGGACCGGGGTCGTCCCCGGCGGAGAGAATGGCCTGGAGGATTGCCTCGACCGATGCTGACCGGGCAAGCTCCTGCCGGATGCCGGATGCCCCGGGAAGCCCGCTCGTGTATCGGGTGAGGTGATTTTTCAGGTAAAAAAGCAACCTGGCCGGAGGGACAAACCGCCGGGCCAATTCCAGGTGCCGGAGGACAACCGGCTTTCTCCCCTCCAGGGTGGAGGGGCGGCCCGATTCTCTGAACACCCAGGGATTGCCGAGGGCCCCGCGGCCTATCATTACCCCGTCGCACCCCGTTTCCGCCATCATCCGTTTTCCGTCCTGATAGCTGAGGATATCCCCATTGCCGATGACCGGGATGGCCGCCGCTTCCTTGACCCGGGCGATGATCCCCCAGTCGGCCCGACCGGCGAAACCCTGCGCCCAACTCCGGGCATGGATCGATACGGCGGCGGCTCCGGCTTCCTGGGCCATCAGGGCGAAGTCAACGGCCGTTTCACTGTCCCTGTGCCAGCCGCTGCGTATTTTTATCGTCACCGGCAGGAAGGTGCTGCGCCGCACCGCTCTGATGATCTGCTCGGCCCTTTGCAGATCCTTCATCAGGGCGGCCCCGGCTCCCTTCCTGACGACCTTGCGTACCGGACAGCCCATGTTGATGTCAAGTACGTCTCCCGCCCGCAGGGCGGGATGGGCGGCGGCCTCTCCCATGACTCCCGGATCGCTGCCGAAAAGCTGAAAAGCCACCGGACGTTCCTCCGGCACCGTGGCAAGCAGTTCAAGGGTTTTTTTCTGGCCGCGGATCAGGCCGTGGGAGCTGATCATTTCCGAACAGCAGAGCGCCGCGCCCAGTTCTCGGCAGAGAAGGCGGAAGGCAAGATCGGTGTATCCCGCCAGCGGTGCCAGGACAAACGGATTGTCGAGGAGCAGGCTGCCGATGCGCATGATGGCGGTGGTGGTCGTTTACCGGCCGGCCGGTCCGAGGGCCCGTTCCCGGGAAAATACGGCAACGGATTCAGCGGTTGTCGAAGGTGTCGGGTGCTGCATTGTATCGGCCGTTCAATCCGGGAGAGAGGGAGAATTTCCTGTTGTCATTCTGCATCAGTGTATTATAACCAATCTCACATTTTGTCCACGGTTTCAGTTTCGGTTTTTCTCCTTTCTTTCCGGCAGTGAAAGAACAATGTAACGGAGCGGTTATGGCCCTGCAGCTTGACGTGAACAACCCCCGGTTGTCCCCTGAAGAAATCAGTTCCCTCGGCGAAAGGCGCAAGCGATGCGCGCGCCGCATTCTCCTCGCCACAACCCTTGCCGCCTCGGGACATCCCGGCGGTTCCCTCTCGGCCCTGGACCTGCTGCTGGTCACCTACGGCATGATCAGGCATGATCCCCGCAATCCCCGATCTCCCGAACGGGACAGGGTTGTCATCAGCATGGGGCATATCTCACCGGGAGTCTACAGCACCCTGGCCGAATACGGCTATTTCACCGAGGATGATTTCCTCAGCGGTTTCCGCCGCGCCGGTTCGGGTTTTCCGGGGCACGTGGAGTCCGTGGTGCCGGGTGTCGAGTGGGACACCGGCAACCTCGGCCAGGGGCTCTCGGCGGCGGTGGGAATGGCCCTGGCCTTCAAGATCAAGGGGCGGGACAACCGCGTCATCTGCCTGATGGGCGACGGGGAGCATCAGAAGGGGCAGGTGGCCGAGGCCCTGCGGTTTGCCAGGAAATTCCGGCTGGACAACCTGACTGTCCTGATCGATCGCAACCACCTGCAGATCTGCGGGGACACGGAGGTCATCATGCCACAGTCCATCCGCGGCCTCTACTCGGCGCTCGGCTGGCAGGTGAAATATCTGGCCGACGGCCACGACTGCAACAGCATTTTTACTGCTCTGACCGAGGCGTACCGGAACCGGAGCGGAACGCCCACCGTTATCGTCGCCCGCACCATAATGGGCAAGGGCATATCCTTCATGGAAAATCTGGCCAAATATCACGGGGCGCCATTGAACCGGGAACAGCTTGCCGCCGCCCTGGAGGAACTCGGGGTGGTCAATGATTTGGAGCAGTGGGAGCAAAAGCGCCGGGAACCGGTGCGGACCGACACGATCATGCCGCCGCCCGCCGGCTTCCCCGAAGTGCAGGCCGGGACGCCCATCCTGTACGCCGCCGACGCCAAAACCGACAACCGTTCGGCCTACGGCAATGCCCTGCAGAACCTGGCCGAGGCAAACAATATTGCCGGGCGAGCCCCGATGATCATCGGCGTGTCCTGCGACCTGGAGGGTTCGGTGAAAATGGGCGGGTTCCGCAAGCACTGCCCGGACTCCTACTGCGAAGCCGGCATCCAGGAGCATCATGCCGCCGGCATGTCCGGCGCCCTGAGCCGCGAAGAACTGGTCACCTTTTTTTCCACCTTCGGCTCGTTCGCCGTGTCCGAGGCGTACAACCAGAACCGCCTTTCCGACTTCAACCATACCAATCTGAAGATCGTGGCGACCCATGTCGGGCTCGATGTCGGCGAGGACGGGCCCACCCACCAGTGCATCGATTATCTCGGACTGATGAAAAACTATTTCCGCTTTTCGGTGTTCATGCCCGCCGATCCCAATCAGACCGACCGGATCATCAGGTACATCGCCACCCATCCCGGCAATCATTTCGTCGGCATGGGCCGCTCCAAGACGCCGGTCATCACCGATGAAAACGGCGGGGTGTTCTTTGACGCGGAATACAGATTTGTCCCGGGCCGGGCCGACTGGCTGCGGCGGGGCACGGACCTGACCATCGTCACCTACGGCTCCCTGGTGCCGGCGGCCATTGAGGCCAGCGTCATTCTCAAGGAGAACGGGATTTCGGCCGGGGTGCTGAACATGGCGTCGCTGCTCCCCATTGACGAGGCCGGCCTGGTCGAGGCGGCGTCAATCGGGCCGGTATTGACCGTGGAGGACCATCACGTGGAGAGCGGTCTCGGCGCCAGCGCGGCGGTGGTCTTCATGGATCGGCGGCTGCCGGTCGCCATGAAGCGGCTCGGCGTCGGTCACTACGGAAGCTCCGGCAAGCCCCGGGACCTGTACGCCGACCAGGGCCTCGACCCGCGCTCCATCGCCTCCGCAGCGCAGGAGCTTCTCGGCCGCTAGCGGCCTGCCGGCCGCACAAAAAAAAGGCGCCGGAAATCCGGCGCCGCCTCTGTGCCTGGCATGAAGAAGGGGACGGGAGCTATTTTGCCGCATGCCGGGGCATGTTTTCCCGGCGCAGCTTGTCCAGGGTGCCCAGGTAAATCTGCTCCGACATGTCGGTGAGGATCTGGTTCAAGGCTATACGTTCGTTGTCGGCCATCTGCGCCGAACCGCCCAAAGTGGAATATTCCTCGGTCCACACTTCGCCGGGCATCTCCCAGATAATATCGTCCGTCCTGATGTCCTTGAGCACGTAGCGGACATGCAGCCTGACTTTGACCTGGGTGCTTCGGGCCTGTCCGTCCCAGGCAACGCTCGGCAGGGCGATGTCCAGGATTTCCCCCGCCAGGATAAGATCCGCCTTCTCCCTGTCCTTGGTCAGGACAATTTTGGGTGATTTCTGGAACCAGCGCGACAGAGACTGATAAATTTTCGAGTCCAGACCGAGTTGGCTGGTCCGGTTTTTCCAGTTCGGTATATAGATGGTTCGTTCGGGCCCGTCATAGACGTGGGGAAAATAATAGCCGCAGCCGCCAATGATGAGGGCGGCGGTCAACAGAATCAGGATGACGGTTCTGGGTGGTCGCACCATGAACTCCTTATGATCACCGGAAGGGGATGAAGGGATTAAAGGACAATATTAACAAGTTTCCTTTGAACCACAATGATTTTTTTCGGCTGGCGGCCGGCCGTGAACTTTCTGATCTTCTCGTCGTCAAGGGCCCGGCCCTCAAGGGCGGCATCATCAATGTCCGCCGCGACTGTGAGCCGGGAACGGACCTTGCCGTTCACCTGGACAATGACCGTTATTTCATCCTCCCGGGCACCATCCGGGTCGAAGACAGGCCAGCGCGCCCGCTCCATGGTCTGGCCATGGCCCGTCATCTCCCACATTTCCTCGCAGAAATGGGGGACCATGGGATACAGCAGAAGCAGGGAGGTTTCCAGGCAGGCGCGCATGACGGGCCGGTCCGGCTCCCTGCCCTCGGGGATCATACCCGCGGCAAGGTTGATCAGTTCCATCACGGCGCTGATGGCGGTGTTGAAGTGGAAGTTGCTTTCAATGCTGTCGGTGACCTTTTTGATGGTTTGATGCGTTTTGCGGTGCAGCGCCCGTCCGGCATCGTTCATTTCCGCCGGATCCGGAACGGTGTCGGGACCGGAAAAACATGGCCGGCAGGCAAGAATAAGCCTGTACACCTTGTTGAGGAACCGGGAGGCGCCGTCAACCCCCTGGGCGTTCCATTCCAGGTCGCGCTCCGGCGGGGCCGCGAACAGGGAGAAGAGGCGGACGGTATCCGCTCCGTAGCGTTCGATGAGGTCGTTGGGGTCGACGACGTTGCCCTTGGACTTGGACATCTTGGCGCCGTCCTTGATGACCATGCCCTGGGTCAGCAGATTGAGGAACGGCTCACTGATCTTCAGATAGCCGAGGTCGCGCAGGACCCTGGTGAAAAATCTCGAGTAGAGCAGATGCAGGATGGCATGCTCCACTCCGCCGATATACTGGTCAACCGGCAGCCAGTAGGAGGTCTGTTCGGGGTCCAGCGGCGATGTCCGCTCGTCGGGGCAGGTATAGCGGGCAAAATACCAGGATGATTCGACGAAGGTATCCATGGTGTCCGTTTCCCGGCGGGCCGGGCCACCGCAGGCCGGACAGGTCGTGGCGATGAATTCCTCCTGCAGGTGCAGGGGCGCGTGGCTCCCGTACGGGCTGTGCGTGCCCGGAAGGACGACGGGCAGATCGTTTTCCGGCACCGGGACGATCCCGCAGCGGCCGCAATGGATGACCGGTATGGGGGCGCCCCAGTAGCGCTGTCGCGAAATCCCCCAGTCCCGCAGGCGGTAGGTGGTCTCGCTGCGGCCGAAGCCGCTGTGCTCGGCGTGATCGATAATGGCCTGTTTGGCTGATTCGGAATCCATACCGGTGAAGGGACCGGAATTGACGAGCACGCCGCTTTCGACGTAGGCCCGTTCAAGTTCGCTCCCGGTCTCCCGGTCTGCCGGCCGGATGACCTCGCGGACCGGCAGGCTGTATTTGGCGGCGAATTCAAAATCCCGCTGGTCGTGGGCGGGAACGGCCATGACGGCGCCGGAGCCGTATTCCATCAGCACGAAATTCGCCACAAAGACGGGCACCTGTTCTCCGTTGAAGGGGTTGATGCAGTATCTTCCGGTAAAAACGCCGTTTTTCTCCAGGTCCTCGTCGTAGGATTTCCGTTGTT
>JALHJD010000182.1 GCA_022837185.1 Desulfobacteraceae bacterium | reverse complement strand
ACCCTGGGCAACACCACCGACGTTGACATGAGCCTGTACCAGAACAGCTATTCCGAGGAATTTGACGCCCCGCCGCTGATCAAGGTGGTCAGGGGCAACCACTCCCTGTGGGCCTCCAACGAACGCTGGCAGGTCACCTGGTCGGGCGGGGCGCCGATCGACAACCATCCGGCGGACAACAGCAACGATCCGGCGTTCTCCGGCATTCATGCCCATGCGTCGAGCCCCCACTGGTCCCGGGGGATCGGAGCCAAAAATTACGTGGCCCGGGTCCAGGTCTGTGTGCCCGGGCTGATCGGCAATGAAAAGTGCAAGCCCTACCCGGGCGCGGACGAAACCTTCGGCACCAACGACGACATCCTCAAGCCCGTCGGCCTGTTCCAGCATTACGGCGACGACAACCTGATGGAGTTCGGCATGGTCGCCGGCTCCTACAACAAGCACACCTCCGGCGGTGTTCTGGTCCGCAACATGGGCAGCTTCAATGACGAAGTCAACGTGCGGACCGACGGCACCTTCCCCCTGGTGTCGCAGTTCGCCGGCGGGCCCATGCCGACCAACCGCTCCGAAGGTCTGATCAACGCCTGGAGCCTGTTCCGGATTGTCGGCTATGACGGGGAAAACGGCTACTATAATTCCGGCGACAACTGCAGTTGGGGCCTGTCCGATCTGCAAACCGTTACGGCCGACAACCGCTGCAAAAACTGGGGCAACCCCTTTGCCGAGATCTATTACCAGTCGATCAACTACCTTTCCGGCAACGGGGTCATCGGACCCTACCAGTCCAACCTCTCCACCGGCATCCCCGGCCTGCCGGTGCCGCAGCCGTTCAGTGACCCGCTTGGCCACGACAATTACTGCGCCCCCTTGAGCGTTATCAACCTCAACTCCAGCGTCATCTCCTACGATTTTGACCAGTTGGACCACCAGAGCTACGGCCCGGCAACCATCTGGGACCCCAACGACCTGCCGGGCAACCGGTCCACCGCGGCCATGACCGACGTGGTCGGGGCCGCGGAATCCATCCATGACAACGACTATTACGTCGGACAGGTCAACCTCGCAAGCGGCGCCGGCGACCAGCTCTGCACCCCCAAGACCGTCACCAGCCTGGGGGGAACCGGCGGAATCTGCCCGGAAGCGCCGAGACTCGGAGGTTCGTACCGGATCGCCGGGCTGGCCTACTATGCCCATGTCAAGGATATCCGGCCGGACACCGCCACCGGCAACCGGGGGCTCAAGGGGATGCAGAAGCTGGACACCTATTCGGTGGCCATGGCCTCCTCCCTACCCGTTCTCGACATTGTCCATCCGCTGACCGGCGAGCCGGCCGTAAAAATCCTGCCGGCCTGCCGCAACACATCGCTCACCCCGCACGGCAACTGCGCCGTCGTCGACTTCAAGCTTGTGGAACAGGTGGTTAATGACGGCGGCATCGGCCGGGGCAAGGCGTATATCAACTGGGAGGACAGCGAGCAGGGCGGCGATTACGACCAGGACATGTGGGGCACCCTGCTCTATGAAATCAACGGCAATGCCGGCACCATCAGCGTCACCACCCAGGTCCATGCCCAGTCGACACCCTATGCCATGGGTTTCGGCTATATCATCAGCGGCACGGACGACGACGGCTTTCATGTCCATTCCGGGATCAACGGCTTTTCCTTCCCGGAACGGGCCGATTCGGGCGACGACTGCTCCGGCCCCGGCGGCTGCAACTGCCGCGGCGATTTCGGCTCTTGCACCATCGACGGATCGTCGGTCAGGATGTACAGCCTCGGCGCTTCCCGGGCGGGCCTGCTGGAGGACCCCCTCTGGTATGCCGCCAAATGGGGCGGATTCATTGACCGCAACGGCAATGACATGCCCGACCTGCAGGATGAGTGGGACCGGCGGATCAACGCCACCGGCGAGCCCGGCCCGGACGGTATTCCGGACACCTACTTTTACGCCAGCCATCCGCGGGAACTGGAAAACGCTCTCAACCGCGTGTTGACGGCCATTCTGGATCGGACCTCCTCGGGGACGGCCGCCGCCGTGGTTTCGAGCAATGTCCGCGGCGAAGGCGCCCTGTACCAGGCCTACTACGAACCGCTGAAAAAGGACGGCGACCGGGAGGCCAGCTGGACCGGCACGGTCCAGGCCCTGTGGCTCGACAGTTCCGGCTTTGCCCGCCAGGACTGTTCCCCGCCCCGGGGCTACGACGGCAATGCAGACCGGTGCATTCCCCCGGCCGGCCCCTGCATCCCGAACGGGCGGCTCGACAACTACTGCATAGATCAGGTGGCCGAGACCTTTTACGATGTACTGGAAGGCCGAACCAGGGTCCGGATTTACGAGAGCAACAATCCGTATGCTTTTGAACCCTATTCCATGCAGGGGGTGGCGGAAACCTACGCAGGCGGCAGCCTGGCCATCGTCCCCAACGCCATGGAGGGCAATGTTGCCTTTAACGGCGCCACCGGGGAGATGACCCTCAACCCCTACGAAATCCGGGGAACGGTGGAGGGGTATGACGCCGTCACCGGGACCGTCACCATGTCCATCGCCGCCGGCGACTGGCAGGGACCGGCGAACAGGACCTTTTCCAACTGGCGCGTCCTGACCTCGAGCGGACCGGGCCAGGGATTCAGCAGCGACCCGGTGAACTTGGCCGCCAATCCGGCCGTCACCCTTGTTGTCAACCCGGCCGGGGACTGGATCGCGGCCGGAGACACCCTCACCCTGCAGACCCAGGGCATGGTGGGCCGGTCCGGCGACTCCTTCGCCGACTGGGGGGTTGAATGCCTCCAGGGCGCCGCCGCGACAGGGGAAATCAAGAATTTCGGCATCCGCCTCAGCAACTGGGACGGCGCGACCTTTATCGTGGAAAACGGGAGCGCGGATTTCACCTCCTGCACCATGGCCAGGATATCAACGTTCAACCTGCGCGGTACGCCCTGCAACATCTTTAATGACTGGACGGTTGCCAATCTCACCCGCAACACCGGGGTGCATGGGGCCAGCAGCTCCCCGGTCACCCTGATGAACTCGCTCCACGAACCCTCCTGCACCGCCGGAACGCCGTCCCTCTCCCTGGTCGTTTTTCCCGCCGCGGACTGGATCCGGCCCGGAGACCGGATCATGCTCGCCAACTACCGGTTCACCGACCAGGAACTGGACTCCCTGGGATACCTCTGGAACGCCAGGGAGCAGCTGTACCTGGCAACGGTTCCCGACCCGCAGTTGAGAATCAACCGGGCCTGGTCCGCCGCCGCCGACCTGGGCCGGCATATCACAACCTGGGTCGATATTGACCTGGACAACGAGGTCGACGCGGACGAATACCTCGATTTTGACAACGCGCTGTTCCCGGCGGTCAGTCACGGCTTTTTCGATGTCGACAGCCAGGCCGAGGCGGCAACGGTGGTCGACTATGTCCGGGGCCTGGAGATCCCGGGGACCCGAGGCAGGACGATCCGCTACGCAGACACGGACACCGGCGACAACGTCATGCGCCTGGGCGACATCATCAATTCGACCCCCACCGTCGTCGGTTCACCCCAGGAGGCGTTCAACCTGCTCTACGGCGACAAGACCTACACCATGTTCCGGCAGCAGTATCAGGACCGGCGGATCATGGTGTACGCGGGCGGCAACGACGGCCTGCTCCATGCCTTCAACGGCGGGTTTCTCAATGTGACCGATGACGGCTTCGGCCGGAAAACAATCGAATACATCGATTCGCGCAGGGACTCGAACGGCGGCTTTCTCGACGTCCGCCACCCCCTGGGCAGTGAAATCTGGGCCTACGCGCCGAAAAACACCCTGGCCCATCTCAAGTGGCTCAAGGACCCCAACTACGGCATGAGCCATGTCTTCTATGTCGATGGGACGCCCCGGGTCTTTGACGCCAACATCTTTGCCGCCGACGCAGACCACCCCCACGGCTGGGGGACCGTCCTGGTCGTCGGCATGAACATGGGCGGCGGCGAAATGGAGATCGACACCATGGCGGATGACCATTTACCCGGCGACCGCGGCGGGGACAATATCGTCACCCGATCGGCCTATATCATCATGGATATTACCAATCCCGAGATCCCGCCGCGCCTGCTCGGCGAAATCCAGGTGCCGGACGGCAGCTATACCACTGTTTTCCCCGCCGTCGCCGCGTTCCGCGACCCCGGCGCCGAGACCACCTGCAATGCCGGCACAACCCGATGCAACGACTGGTACCTTGTTTTCGGCACCGGTCCCGACAACCTGGGCACCGCCGAGTCCGGCCAGACCGCCAAAATGTACCTGTTCGACCTCACCCAACTGACCACCGCGCTTTCGGCCCGGCCGGCCGGGGATGAGGCTGTTCCCGCCGGATGCCGCGTCGATCCCCTGACCGAGGCCATGAACGTCATCACCTGCGATACCGGCGCCGCCGCCTCGTTCATGGGGACGCCGGTCATCGTTGACTGGGACCTGGACTTCTTTGCCGACACCGCGTATTTCGGCCTGGTCGGCGACCAGAGCGGCACCTCCGGCAGCCTCTGGCGCCAGGCCTTTGACGGCGATCCCCGGCCGGCAGGCTGGTCCGGAGTCCATACCCTGTTTCAGGCCTACCAGCCCGTTTCCACTCAGCCTGTTCCTGCCATCGACAAACAGCGCAACAAGTGGGTGTTTTTCGGCACGGGGCGCTACCAGGCGCTCGGCGACAAAACCAGCACGGAGGTCCAGTCTCTCTACGGCGTCAAGGACGACCAAAGCGGGACCGCGGTGGGCCGCAATGAACTGCTGAACGTGTCGGCGACCGAGGTCTATACCGACAGGACCCTGGCCAACCCGCCCGCATCCGTCAGCGGGGCCGCCCTCACCTCCTTTGACGCGCTGGAGGAGGAGATAGACAACCATGTTGCCGGCTGGTACCTGGACCTGCCGCCGATCCTGGGCCTGCCCGGCTCGGCGCCGGCAACCCGCAACATAACCGACCAGGCCCTGCTGGGCGGCGTCCTTTTCTCCTCCGTGTTCCAGCCAAGCGACGACCCCTGCACCGGTGAGGGCCTGAGCCGCCTCTACGGTCTCTATTACAAAACCGGCACGGCCTATCCGGGGCCGACGGTATTCGGCTCAAGCCCCGAGGACAGCGGCGGCGAGGTCAAACTGCGGTCGCTGCCCTACCTGGACCTCGGCCGGGGCGTGGCCACGGCCCCGTCAATCCACTCCGGCGCCGATGCCGGAACCTCCGGCCTGACCATTTTTACCCAACTGTCAACAGGTGACATCGTCCGCGAGCAGGTTGAGACCGTCCTTCCGGTACGGACAGGGAAACTGTGCTGGCGCGAACAGTAGGAGGTGTGAGGGGCTGCGCCTGGAGTTGGCAGTCGGCAGTCGGCAGTTTTCAGTTTGGGGCTTGAAGCCTGCCGGCTTGTAGGTTTGAAGAGCCCCTCACCCGGCCGCTGCCCACCCTCTCCCCTCGGAGAGGGAATGATAAAAAAACACCCTTCTCCTGGGGGAGAAGGTGCCCGAAGGGCGGATGAGGGGGCACTCGGATGCGCCGGAAGTCGGCAGTCGGCAGTCGGCAGTTTTCAGTTTGGGGCTTGGAGCCTGCCGGCTTGTAGGTTTGCAAAGCCCCTCACCCGGCCGTTGGCCACCCTCTCCCCTCGGAGAGGGAATAATAAAAAAACACCCTTCTCCTGGGGGAGAAGGTGCCCGGAGGGCGGATGAGGGGGGAACCTAACCATGTCTCAGAAGGGGAGAAGAAAGGAAGCGGATAAGGAAAAAAATCCTATGGCCGTACCGGATCACATTCTCAGTAATGCACGGAAGCTGCGAATACAGCTCACTGACGCCGAACAGCTTCTCTGGTCTCTCTTGCGTGATCGTCGTTTTTTCGGAGTCAAATTTCGGCGACAACATCCTCATGACACGTACATCCTGGATTTTTATTGTCATAGCGCGCGGCTGGCAGTTGAATTAGATGGCGGAGGCCACGGCGAAATCTCGCAGAAGGTCTATGACAATGAGCGAACCAAAGTGCTGGAAAATGAAGGCATCAGGATTCTCAGGTTCTGGAATCATGAAGTCCTGAACAACCTTGATGATGTGCTGGCACAATTATACCTTAATCCGTGACGAACCAACAGCATTTTTGGCCGAAAATAGCAATTAACATGTTGATTTTTATCATAAAATATTGAAATATACACCTGTCATAAA
>JALHJD010000181.1 GCA_022837185.1 Desulfobacteraceae bacterium | reverse complement strand
CTGAGCGCCAACCGGGGCACCCTGGAATACGCGACCACGGGCCAGATTTCCGGCCATGCCGCGGCCGCCGACGCCTTTGGTGTCACCGCCGTGGGCGCGCGGGACAGGACAACACCCTATGTCGGGATCGAGCCGGTGCAGTCCTATGCCTCAGACGGTCCCCGCCGCATCTTTTTTCATCCGGGCGGCACGCCCATAACCCCGGGCAACTATCTCTCCACCGGCGGCACGGTGCGCCTCAAGCCCGACCTGGCCGCGGCCGACTGCGTCAGAACCGCCACTCCCGGATTCAATCCCTTTTGCGGGACCTCGGCGGCGGCGCCGCACGCAGCCGGCATCGCGGCCCTGATGCTCTCCCAGAAACCGGACCTGACCCGGGCCCAGGTCCGCCAGGCATTGTTGCAGACCGCCCTGGACATAGAAACCCCGGGATGGGACCGTGATGCCGGCTACGGCATACCCATGGCCGACCGTGTATTCGAAACACTGTTCACGGGCGGGATCAACCCCGGCATACTGGAGCTGCTCCTGCGAGACCGCAATTGACCACCTGGACAGAGACGACTTGAATTGGCCGGACAAACCATTACAGACGAAGAGCGAGAGAGCATGACAAGGAGCATTGCCTGGCTGGTCCCCTATCCCATCCCCGGTTCCGGCGGCCACCGCACCATTTTCTCCCACATCCGGCACCTCGCGGAGAGGGGGCATCAATGCCATGTCCATATCGGCGAGGACAGGCAGCGGAACATGGGGGAACAGGCCCTGCGGGAAGCAGTGGAGCAGTTCGGGCCCTGTCCGGCCCAAATCCACCGGGGGTGCGCGGTTCCCGGCCGGGTCGACCTTGCGGTGGCCACCGCCTGGTGGACCGCGGAGGTGGCGGCCCGGGAGGTGGCGGCGGCGCACAAGATCTATTTTGTCCAGGACTTCGAGCCGTGCTTCAATCCCATGGGCGACCTGTATATCCGGGCGGAAAATTCCTACCGGCAGGGTCTGATTCCCATCACCATCGGCCGCTGGCTGGCCCGCCTGCTCCGGGAGCGGTATGGCGCCAGGGCGGATTTTTTTGAATTCACCGCCGACGCGGAAACCTATTTTCCCATTGATGCCGCCGTCCAGGAACAGGCGGTCTGCTTCGTCCACCAGCCGGAGAAGCCCAGGCGCTGCCCGGCCATCGGCGGGGATGCGCTGGCCATCGTCAAGCATCACTGTCCCGAGGTGACCATCTATACCTACGGCAGTCCGGAGGCGCCGGGCTATTCCTTTGACCATGTTCATCTCGGCATTCTGAGCCGGGAGGAGTGCAATCTCCTCTACAACCGCTGCACGGCGGGCCTGTGCCTCAGCTCCTCCAACCCGTCCCGGATTCCCTTTGAGATGATGGCCGCCGGACTGCCGGCGGTGGATTTTCACGGCGACAACACCATCCACGATCTGCCCGATCAGGCGGTTCTGCTGGCCGAGCGCAATCCTTCGTCCCTGGCCGGGGCGATCATCGAGATCCTGCGGTCGCCGGACCTGAGGGAGACGATGCGCCGGCGCGGCCTGGAAAGCATGCGGAACCGGCCCGCGGCCCTGGAGTTCGAGCAGTTCGCCGACAAGGTGGAGCGCATCCTGGCCGGGGAGCAGATCAAGGAAAAGGAGATTGCCCCCCTGTACACCGCGGCCCCTTTTTCCGCCGATCTCCCCCTGCCGCCTGTCCCGCCGCCGGCCGGCGAGGGTGAGGAGCAGCCGCCTCCCCGGGCAATGAGCCTGTACCGGCGCCTGTGCCGAAACCGCATCGGCCGGGTTTTGAAAGTGATGTGGAAAGGGTATTATTGATGCCGGAAAATGACCCGGGAAAGAGATGAAACAGATCAGCGTAGTGATTCCCTGCTATAACCAGGGCGGGTATCTTGACGAGGCGGTGGACAGCGTCCTTGCCCAGAGCCGCCGACCCGTCGAGATAGTCATCGTCAATGACGGCTCCACCGACCCGGACACCAACGACCTCCTGGCCGCGTACGACCGGCCCGGCTGCCGGGTGTTGCAGACCGCCAACCGCGGGCTGCCGGCGGCCAGGAACACCGGGATCAGGGCCGCTGCCGGCGAGTACATTTGCTGCCTGGATGCGGATGACAAGTATCATCCCGAGTATTTCGCCAGGGCCGCGGCTGTCCTCGATTCCGACCAGGAGATGCGGTACGGGGCCGTGCCGGCCTGGGTCCGTTTTTTCGGCAGCAGCCACATCCTGTGGAAAACCATGGGCCACAATTGTGAAGGCTTTGTCTCCTCCATGCAGGGACTCCGCAACAACATCCAGTCGGCCACCATGTTCCGGCGAAAATGCTGGGAGGAGATCGGCGGTTTTGACGAATCCATGACCCTGGGCTACGAGGACTGGGATTTCTGGATCAAGATGCTCCACCGGGGCTACCAGTGGTTCTGCCTGGAGGAGGAGCTTATCTACTACCGCCGGAAGGAGCAGTCCATGGTGACCAGGGCCGATGCGGAGCGGCCGCGGCTGCTGGAGCAGCTCATCCGCAACAATCGGGAATTCTATGAACGCAACCTGATTGCCCTGCTGCTGGCCAGGGATGAGGAGGTCCGCCGCCTGCAGCGGGAAAACGCCATGCTCAGCCAGGGGCTGGCCGGGACAAACCCGGACGACAATGGCCCTGCGGCAGGGATCTGCAGGCGGGTGGGCCGGACCCTGAAAAAAATTTTTCCCGCTTAGGGCCGCAATGGTCAGACCCGACAAAACCCCTCACCTCAGCCTTGATCTCTGGGACACCGTGCTCCGCCGAAGGTGCCATCCGGACGAGGTCAAGCTCCATACCGCCCAGCGCATGCTGCACCTCCTCGATGCGCACCTGATCGGGGAGCCGCCGGGGACCATGGAACTGCTGCAGCGCAGGCGCAGGATTGAGGCGGATATAGGAACGCGCCGCGTCCGCCTGGGGCTTGACGACGAGTATGAAATTGAAGAGGTCCTTTCCGCCTGCATTCTTGACGCGGCGGGCAGGCCGGTTGAACAGGAGGAGCTGACCGCCCTGACCGACATCCTCGTCCGGGGCGAGATCGAACAGGAAATCGCCGTGACCTGGTTGGACGAGGACCTGGTCGCGCTGCTCGGTTCCCTCAGCTTTGAGAAACTGCACATTGTCTCGGATTTTTACATGTCCGCCGGCAAGATCGCAGCTATCCTTGAGGCCCACTCCTTTCCCCGGCCGGTGGACACCTTCTTCCTGTCCTGCGACTGCTCCCTGAACAAGCGCAGCGGCCGCCTCTTCCTGCATGTTTGCGAAAGCCTCGGGGTGGAGCCGGAATTGATCCTGCACATCGGGGACAATCCGCGGACAGATGTGGAGATGGCGGAAAAAAGCGGCCTGCGGGCCTATCACTTTGTCGGCACCAAAGGCCGCGACGAGCGTCGGCGAAACGAGGAGTTCTTCTCCCTCAGGCAGAAGGCCGCCCCGCATGCCGCCGCGGCATTGTTGAGCGGAGGAGGCGAAAAATCTCCGGTCCTTGCCGGGAGGCACGCCAGGCAGGAGCAGCTCCGCTCTTTCGGGCAGCACATGAGCCCGCTTTTTGCAGGCTTTGCGCTGCACATCCAGGAGATCTGCGCCCGGGGCGGGCATGAAACGGTTCATTTTTTCACCCGCGAAGGCAGGTTTTTTCTCCGGGTTTTCGAGCAGGTGCAGCGCCACCGCCTCTATGGCATGCCGCTCGTTGAAGGCCGGATGCTGCCGGTGAGCCGGCTGGCGAGTTTTTTCCCCTCCCTGCGGGACCTGACCCCCCCGGAGATGATGCGTCTCTGGTCCCAGTATCACACCCAGTCGGTTACCTCGTTCCTCCAATCACTGGGCGTGGACAGCGCGCGCTACCTGCCCCTGGTCATCGGCCAGGGCATCGATCCGGAGGAAATGATCAGCGATCCGTGGCGGGACGAACGTTTTTCGGGCCTCCTGGCCAACCCTGATTTTCTGGAACGGTTGCGGGCCGATTATGCGGAAAAGAGGGAGAATCTGCTGGAATTCTTTCGTGACCACGGTTTCGGCGAGGGCGGCAAGGCCTGCATTGTCGACATCGGCTGGCGCGGGACCATTCAGGACAACCTGGCCCTGATTTTTTCCAGGGTGAGGATTGAGGGCTGTTATCTCGGCCTGCAGAAATTCTTCAACCCCCAGCCGGCCAACACGGTAAAACACGCCTTCATGGCCGATGCAAACAAGGGGGATGAGCATGTCATGCTGCGCTATGTGATGCCCCTGGAGATGCTTTGCTTCAGCGCAGGCGGCAGCGCCGCCGGGTACCAGCGGGATAAGGCGGGAAAGGTGACAACTGTATTCCGGCAGGACCCGGAAGAGGACCGCTTTCACCATGAATGGATGCAGTATTTCCAGGAAGGTGTTCTGGAAGGGACGGACCGGGTCTGCCGGAGAGTTGCGCGGCACGGCATCAGCATCGGGGAATTGCGCACCGGGGCGGCCGCTCTTACCGAACGGTTCATCACGAACCCGCCCATGGTCATGTGCCGGGCGTTCAATGCCTTCCGCCAGGATGACACCTTCGGCATGGCCCGGACCATTCTGCCCAAAGAGAGTACGTTCAGGCTCGGTGATCGGCTGCTGACCCACGTCTCATCGGCGCGGCGCCAGCGGTTCCTGGACGACCTGGAACGGAGCGGCTGGCCGCAATGCCTGCTCAGATCCAGGTATTACGGCCTGTTCCATCAGCTGGGCACCCTCAAAAGACGGCTTGCCGGCCTTGCCCGGAACGACAGCAAGCCATGAATTCTTTTGGCAAAATAGCGGCGAATTTTCCCTGGTTGCGCAGGAAATCCATCGATACCTTTCCGGTCAGGGTGGTCGTAACCGGCATGGAACACTCCGGCACAACCCTGCTGTCCCTGTTGCTGAAACAGGATCCGCGTCTTGACGCCGGGTTCGAATGCGGCTTCCTGCTGGCGGACAGCCCGCGGGATTTCACCGGCATCCATCCCTGGTACGAATGGATGCAGGAGCCCGTAGCCAGGCATCAGTGGGGGGTCAGCGCCAAGCACATGGCATCGATCTGCGCGTCGCGGACCTGGGAGGAGGCGTACCGCAAACTGCTGCGCTATTCGCCGGTGTTTGATCACACCCGGCCGCAGCAGATCTGCGACAAGACCCCGAGGTATTTATCCCGCCTCGATTCGGTACTGGACAAGCTGCCGGATTTTGTCCCCTGCCTCGTCATTGAAAAGGAGGTCGAAAGTCTGTGGCGGTCGCACAAAAGAAGAAATTCCTCCCTGGAGGATTTCAGCCGGAACTTCGAGAAATACAATAACGGCCTGCGCCGGGCCCTGCAGCGGCATCGGGGCCGAATCCACCGGATCGGCTATGAAGCGTTATGCAATGACCCGCATAACCGCCTGAGGGAGATATTCACCATAATCGGGTTGGTGTACAGGGATGAATACGGCGCCTTCGGCATGGCGAAAATTCAGAAGTACAGCAGCAAGAAATCCGCGCCACCCGAGCCGCTTTCTGAAGTGGAAACCGCACAGTTGAATCGCCTGCGAAATCAGTTTGCCGATTTGCGGTTTTGAACATTTATTTGGGGATAATGACTTTCAGAACCCAAGACTTCTTCTAAATTGATATTCCATCTAAATTTTTCTGGCTCCAGTTCAGAGGTCTTTTTGGAGAGAATGCTGGAACAGCCAAAACAGGGCACCAAGGGAAAACGTTCACGACCTGCGATTGGTTTATCAAAATACATCCTCAATGGATTGGACATACCTGCATTAATTGTTTCGAATCCTAAAGCATTGGAAAAGAGCACTTTTAATCCTTCATCGGAATATCGCCAAAAATCCCAGGGGCGTTCATGTGCGGGCCAAGCAAAAGGAGTTTGATGACATGAAATTCCACCTATATTCAAAATTTTGTTTATTTCCATAGCTACAACCCAAGGCATGGCAAGATGTTCGAAAACGGCTATGGAAAATACAGCATCAAATTTTCTGCCATTAAAATAAGAACTCAGTCTATGCGCATCACCGACAACATCTGTGTTCGAATCAAGATGATAATCAAATCCTGTATAGGATCCCGCTTGAGAAAAAATTGAACGAAGTCCATTTTTTTTCGGTGGGATGATGCGCGAACCAATTTCAAGTACATGGAGATGCTGGTCATTAACTACCTTAATCCGTGACGAACCAACAGCATTTTTGGCCGAAAATAGCAATTAACATGTTGATTTTTATCATAAAATATTGAAATATACACCTGTCATAAA
>JALHJD010000180.1 GCA_022837185.1 Desulfobacteraceae bacterium | reverse complement strand
GTCATGACCGATACCGACATCCTGACCGATGATCTGATCCTGCAGAATGACGCCGGCGGGGACTCATTCCTCAACTTCCAGGAAGCCCGAACCCGCTTTGAAAAAAACTACCTGCTCAACCTCCTCAAGGCCACGGGAGGCAATGTCAGCAAAGCAGCGGAATTGGCGGGCAAATACCGGGCCGACCTCTACAATCTGCTTAAAAAGCACAATATCTCTCCCGCCGATTTCAAAAATTGAGGGTGGAAAGCGCCCCTGCCCGGCCCAGGCGCAAACTTTTCCGTCCTCGTGACCGGACCCAATCTCTCCGCCCCGCGGCCTGTCCGGCCCGGCCGGAACGTATCCGGCCGGGGTGGAATCACCTTTCCCCTTGAACAATCGATGCTTCTGTTTTCCCATTCCCGCCCGCGGCATCCGCGCTTCAACTCCCCGGACAGCCGGCGGTGCAGATTCATACGATGTCAAGCTCTTTCAGCCGATGAAATTTCAAACGAAAGTTCCGATACATACATGAATATCCAGACAATTGAACATCGAAGCAAATGACTGGCATCATACTTGCTATATTCACTTGCACAAAAAATGACAGCCTGAAGCCATCGAATCATGCCGGTCGATCACACGCCATCGGCCATGGCCGGCCGGCCGCGAAAAACTCTTATGGTCAGGTACCGCGGTGAGCTTCAGGCTTTTTTCCGTATCGGGAGGTTGATCATAATGGATGAAAGCAGCAAGCATATTCTGAGGGCCCTCCTGCTTGGTCTGCGGGATGAGATGTACCGGCGTTTTGACGATATCGGCCGGAAATGGTCGCACCTGAACCATGTCGACAATGAATCCGAGGTCAAAGCCGCCATCCGCAAGCTGACCGCCGATCTCAATCTGTTCGAGTCCAGGGAAGTGAAGGAAATAGAGGCGATAGAGAAGGCGCTGAACCGCGTGGACTCCGATATGTACGGCATCTGCGAATCATGCGGGGCGTACATCGCCGAGCAGCATCTCCTTGCCGTGCCATGGGCGAGCAAATGTCCGCACTGCGCGCAAGCGAACGCAATGATGATGCCCTTTTCCGCCAATGAGGCCGTTCGGCGCAATTGAAGCGGACAACCTTTCCCTGCCCTGCCTCCGTCCGTTTCCCGCGGTCAATTGCCCGTCCCGTCATCGCGGGGCCGCGGATTTCACGCCGGCGTTTCCTCTGCCCGGGAAATTTTGATCGATGAACACATAATCCGGGTTGCCTGAAGTTCCGGGGCGTGGTACCTGTAGGGCTGAAAATCCCGGTGCGCTGCCGCCCGCGCTCCGCAGGCGGCGCCGGGCAGCCTCCTTCATCTGGAAACATCTTGCCAAAATCGATACTTGCAATGAATACAGACGCCTTTCTCGAGCCCAGGGAACGAGACGGCTGCGCCATTGTCGCCATCGTCGACAAGCGGGGCCGCAGCACCCACGCCAACATCGCCCGTACCATTGAATCGCTGCAGCAGATGGGGCACCGGTCAGGTGATATCCACGGCGAAGGGGACGGCTGCGGCATAGCCACCGACATCCCCCGCGAGATTTGGGCCCGCCGGCTGCAAGGCGTTGATCTCAGCCCGCACCTGGCCGACAGCCGAACCTTTTTTGTCGGCCATTTTCTGATACCGGCGGTCCATACAGCACAGGCCCCCGCGATAATCGACCGGGTTAAAGCCCTCTTCGCCGCCAGCGGGGCCGAACTGCTCTGCGAAACCAGGGACTCGGCCCGGGAATGCGAACTGGGCCCCCGTGCCAGGTCCGATGCGCCGCTGTTCTGGCAGGCAGCCGGAATCGTCGCCAGGGAAAACCGCCGGGATGCGGCCCGCAGGCTTTTCCTCCTGCAAACGGACATCGAACGCCAGGTGCCGGAAATCCATATCGCCTCCTTGAGCCTGGACTCGGCGGTGTACAAGCTCCAGGGAATCCCTGACCTCCTTCCCAGGTATTATCCCGAGCTGCGGGACGAAAACATGCGCTCCGTCATGACCCTGGGACACAGCCGTTATTCCACCAACACCCTGCCGACGGTCATGCTCTCCCAGCCCTTCTCGATCATCTGTCACAACGGCGAAATCAACACGGTGGACCGCCTGCGGGACTGCGGCAGGGCGCTGGGCATCAGTCCGGTCCCCGGCGGCAGCGACTCCCAGGCCCTGAACCGGGTGATCGAAGGTCTGATCAACATGCACAATCTCGATATCCTCGAGGCCATGGAAACGGTCTTTCCCGCCATCCACAGCGAGGCCGCGCGTTATGCCCCCGAACTCCGCGAGGTCTATTCGTTCTACCGCTGGTTTTTTCCCTGTTCCGCCCAGGGGCCGGCGGCGGTGATCGCCCGGCACGAAGACATCTGCCTGGGCAGCGTCGATGCGCTGGGCCTGCGCCCCTTATGGCTGGTTGAAAGTGATTACGACTTCCTGCTCTCATCGGAAAAGGGCGTGGTGGACCTGAAACGGACAATCACCGATCCCCGTCCCCTGGCCCCCGGAGAAAAAATTGCCATTGTCAGCGGCCGCGGCCGGAATGCGGAAATCCTGGATTATGGGAGCTATCAGCAGCGGCTGCTGCATCTGCAGCAGACCCGGCAGTCAAGAGAAAAATTCCTCCCTTCATGTTTCTCTCCCTTACCCGGTGCATCATCCGCGACGACGGAAAAAGGGGCGGACGCCGGACTGCCGTGGCATGGCTCCAACTCGGAAATCCTGCCGCGGGATGCCAAAATACTGGGGGCGTTCGGCTGGCAGAAATACGACCTGATGATCCGTGAAAAGGTGGCACGGGAAGGCAGGGAAGTCATCGGCTCCCTCGGCCATACAGGCCCCCTGGCCCCGTTTGTCCCCCAGGCGCTGCCCAATGCCGCCGATTACTTCAAGGAAAACGTGGCCGTGGTGACCAACCCCGCCATCGACAGGGAGCGGGAGGCGGAGCATTTTTCCACCCATGTCATCCTCGGCAGCCGGCCCCATATTGGCGGGCACGGCAAGACCCCGCCCATCGGTCTGGAACTCGGGTCCCCGCTCCTGCTGGGCGGCCACGTCCTGGCCACTGCGGCCGAGGAAGAAGAGCAGCGCGCCCTGGCAGGCCGATTCAACACCATGACCATTGACGACGTCCTGGCCTATTTTACCGGACAGTGGCGCGATCCGGACCGCATCCGCCTTCTGGACGCGACTTTTCACCTTGATGAGGGCCTGGCCCCGGCCCTGGAGTCGCTCAAGGCCGAGGCCTGCCGGGCGGTTGAAAACGGGGCCCTGCTCCTCGTGGTCGATGACTCCCGCACCTTCAGGGAACAGCGGGTGTACATCGATCCCGCCCTGGCCGCCGCCTCCCTGCACGAAGAACTGATCCGCAGAGAAATGCGGCGCAAGGCTTCCATTGTCATTCGTTCCGCCGCCATCCGCAATCTTCATGATATCATGATCCTGCTGGGTTTCGGGGCCGATGCGGTCAACCCGTACCTTTTGTGGCAGGTATCAGCCGACTATGCCGATGACGACCACCCATGGACGGAAATTCTCACCAATACCCTCGCCGTATTGCAGAAAGGCATGGAAAAAGTGATGTCCACCATGGGCATTCACGAACTCTGCGGCTACGGCCGGATTTGTTCGGCCATCGGTCTGAGCGCCGAGCTGGCCGGGATATTCAAGTCCCCCTGCTTCTGCATTTCGGACACAGTCGGCCTGAGCCTGACCGAACTCGAAAGGCTGGCGCGGCTTCGCTATGCCCGCGCCGCCGGTGAAAAAGAAGTCCGGATCTTCGGCGAGGCGGACAGAAACCCCCGCGTCGGCAAGATCCTGCGCTCGGCGGCGGTCGGCAAAACAGGGTATCTGGAGATGATGGAGGAACTGGAGCGGATCGAGGCCGATCTGCCCACCGGCATCCGCCACCTCCTCGACCTGAAAAAAGCTGATTCCGCAAAACAGCTGACCATGGAGCAGGTGGACATCTCCATTGGCGGCCATTCCATGCCCCTGTTGATCGCCGCCATGTCCTTCGGCTCCCAGGGGGAGAATTCCTTCCGCACCTATGCCGAGGCCGCGAAGAGGGCCAATATCATCTGCATAAACGGCGAAGGGGGCGAGATCCCCGACATGCTCGGCCGCTACCGGAAAAATCGCGGCCAGCAGGTGGCGTCCGGCCGCTTCGGGGTGTCGATGGAATTTCTTAATTCCGCCGATTATCTGGAGATCAAGATCGGCCAGGGCGCCAAGCCGGGTGAAGGCGGCCACCTGCCGGGCAACAAGGTTACCGCCATGGTCGCCAATGCCCGCCACTGCAAGCCGGGCACGACCCTCATCTCGCCCGCCAACCACCATGATATTTATTCCATCGAAGACCTGGCCCAGATCATCACGGAACTGAAAACCGCCAACCCCGCCGCCAAAGTGTCTGTCAAAATCCCGGTGACCAGCGGGGTCGGCACCATTGCCGTCGGCATTGCCAAGGCCGGGGCCGATATTGTCAACCTGAGCGGTTTCGAGGGAGGGACCGGCGCCGCCCGAGAACACGCCAAGCGCTATGTCGGACTGCCCGTGGAAATCGGAATAAGCGAGGCGCACCGGGCCCTGCTGGAGGCAGGCCTGCGCCCGGAGGTGGAAATCTGGGCCGACGGCGGCATCCGGAGCGGCGCCGAGGTGGTGAAAATGATCCTCCTGGGAGCGAACCGGGTCGGCCTTGGCACCGCGGCCCTGATGGGCATCGGCTGCATCAGCTGCCGCCGCTGCCACCTGGACCGCTGCCCGCGCGGGATTTCCACCCAGCTTGGCACCAGTCTGGAGGCCGAAGCCAGGGGCGTCAAGGGATTTAAGCCCCGGGACATGGAGGTCGAGGCCGAGAACCTGACCCGGCTGCTCAAGGCCATGGGTGACGAGATTCGACACCGCCTGGCGGAAATGGGCCAATCCGCCCTGCAGGACCTGGTCGGCCGCACTGATCTGCTGCTGCAAACCAGGCTGACGGAGCGCCTTGATGTGCGCCAGATCCTCGCGCCGCCCGCCGTGCCGGCCAGGGCCGGCGACGGAACCCGCCCCTGGGTCCTGCATAAGCCGCTGAACTATTTGACCAGACTCATCTCCGACCTGACCATGGCGCGGTTCGATCAGGGCGACAGGGAAGTCCACTTTGCCGAGGAACAGGTGCGGAGCACCGACCGGGCCATCGGCACCTACCTCGCCGGCGCCATGGTCAGGCAATACGGCAATGCCCCCGGATTGAAGGCCCACCTGCGTCTGGGGTCCTCGGTGCCGGGCAACGGACTGTTCGCGTTCAACACCCACGCCGTCAACGGCGTTGTGGAAGGCGGCTCCCAGGACGGGGCCGGCAAAGGGAGCGCCGGCGGATCGCTGAGCGTTCTCAAGGGGAAAAATCTCCTGGGCCGGCTGATCGACGGTTCAACCGGCAAAAGTTTCGCCTACGGGGCGACAGGAGGATTGTTCATGGTCCAGAACCTGGCCGATTCCAGGGCCTGTATCCGCATGTCCGGCGCCGAAGTTGTGTTCGGGGCCCGAATTACGGCACCGGTGGATGACAGCCGGGGGAATATCGCGGCCAGGGCCCACCTCAAAGGCTTTGCCTTTGAATATATGACCGGCGGCCTCGCGGTGGTGCTGGGTGATCCGGGACCATGGATCTGCGCCGGCATGACCGACGGAGTGATCTATCAATGCCTCTATCCCGAATACAATTTCGACCGGCAGGCCCTCAAGCGCCGGCTGGCCAGGGGCGCCGATGTCAGCATCAGGGCGGTTTCCGGGAAAGGTCTGGAAGATATCCGCAGGCTGCTCGAACGTTATATCGTCGAACTGGAAAACAGTTTTCACAACGACGAGGCGCAGGCGGTGTGGGCGCTCCTGCAGGAGGCCCGCCAACGGTTTGTCATGATTATCCCCAATCCGCAGCGTCCCCCTTCGGCCGAATAACCCCACCGGATGGACCGCCCTCAGCCCGGGAGGCCATGCTGCCCTGGCTGACCGATGGTTATTTTTCGGTCCCAATGCCTCCCCCGTCGTCCGGATCAGACCATTTTGACTGGTCCAGCCATTTCCGCGGCTCCTCCTGCGAAACGAACTCGATGATCTGGTCCATGATCCGCAGGTGTTTGTCTTCCTCGTCGGCCAACTGCAAAAATATTCGCTGACTCATGCCATCCAGTTGACCGGCCTTCTCCAGATAAAAGTTTCTGCAGTGCATCTCGTAGTCACGCATTCCGACAAAACCGTCGAGCCCGTCGGTGCTGTCGAGGTTCTGTTCTCCATCCATTTTCCCC
>JALHJD010000179.1 GCA_022837185.1 Desulfobacteraceae bacterium | reverse complement strand
CGTATAGGGCTTGTTGTAGCCGAAGTAGAACCGTGCCGGGTGACCGCCCACCTCCACCAGTTTGTCTTTGCCGGCTCCGTCGTGGCTGTGGCAGCCGTAGCAGGCCCTTGCCATGAAATCCTTGCCCGGCGGTCCCAGGGGTCCATTCCATAAGCCACCCTGACTGGCGGCGTTGTGCACCGTGTGGCAGGGGGCGCAAACCGACCCCTCCATGGGCGTCTTTCCCTGCAGGTTGGTCGACTGTGGGGCGGTCAGCCGCATGTCATGATCGGTGCCCTCGACATTGCCCTGGCGCGCGTGGCATTTCAGGCACAACTCCGCTTCCCGGCTTGTTTCCCTGAGAAAACTGCTGGCGGCGTCGCCTTCCAGGTTCCTGCCCTCCCCACGGGTCTGCCCGTCGGGTTTCCAACTATGAGGATTATGACAGGTCGCGCATTCCATGACCAGAGTTTTTTCGTCCCTTTCGGCCAGCGGCAGTTCCGGCTCCCCGGGCACCGGTATCCCCACCCGGTGAGAATATCTGCCCAGGGTCTTTTCCGCGCCCGGGCCCTTCCGGCGATGGCAGGAAAGACAAAGGTAGGAATGCGATTCCCGCTCCCCGGCCATGGCCTTGGCCCACAGCATCGGACCCTGGGCATTGTGAGGGATATGGCAGGAACTGCAGACCCCGGTCTCGGCAACGCCTTTGCCGGCGGCGTTGATTTCCGCCGGTGCGGTAATCCGCATGTCGTGATCCGTCCCCTCCACCAGGAACTGATCGGGATGGCAGGACGCACAGAGGCTTTCGGTTGCACCCACCGGCTGCCGCAGGAAACTGCTCATGGTGTCTCCCTCGGCATTGACCCCCTGTCCCCTGATCTTCCGACCGGGCTCCCATTGATGGGGATTGTGACAGGTATGGCATTCCAGCAGGGACCGGCCGTCAGGGTGCGCGTAGAGGGGTAGGGGCGGTGTTCCCATCACCGGCCCGGCCACGGGCGGCAGGCCCAGGCCCAGCGATGTCAGGGAGGGGGGCAGGAAAGGAATGTTCAATACGTCCACTCCCACCGGATGGGAATGAATACCGACCCCTTTCTTCTCGGCCAGTCCTTTTTCCCGATGACAGGTGAGGCAGAGCCCGGAAGGCGTCAGACTCTCCTCCCCGGCCGGACGTGACCACAGGTACGCTCCGGTGGCTTTGTGGGGTACATGGCAGGAGACGCAGACCCCGAACTGACCGGCGCTCTGCTCAAGAACGTTGATATCGGCGGGCACGGTAACCCGCAGATCGTGATCGGTGAATTCGACAAGGTACTGGTCGGCATGGCAGGCGGCGCACAGCACATCGCGGCGGGCGGGCAATCCTTTGGTTTCCGGGGCATGCTGATGTATTGGGTGGCAGGAATAACACTGCACGGTATTGTTTTCCCCCGCCTGGGGGACAAACTCACTGCCGGGCGCCGCCTTGAAGGCGACCGCCACCGGATGATTGGAAGGCAGTGATTCCTCCGGCGGAAGATTGTTCTCCTTGTCCGGGTGGCAGTACCCGCAGAGGATCTCTCTTTCCGCCACCAGCGCCTTGGTTTCCGGGGCATGCAGGTGCACCTTGTGGCAGGAGAGGCACTGGAGGGAATTGTTCTCGCCGGCCTGCAGAGTGATTTCCCGGGCCGGATCGGTTTTGAATTCAACGTGGAGGGGATGGTTGACCTGTTCAGATGGCGGGCCGTCCTTTTCGTCGATCTTGTTGGCATGGCAGATGGTGCAGAGGCCAGAATCGGCCATGGAGGAGACCAGATTTTTCTCCACTCCGCCGTGCGGGGTGTGACAGCTTTCGCAGATCACATGTCTGGGGTCGGTGAAGGATACCGTGGCTCCCTCGGCAAAGATCCTGTCCGGCAGGGGTTCCTTGCCCTGACGGGTCGGATGGTTTACCTCCCGCGGCATTTGGGCGACGTGGCACATTTCGCACATGATGGAATCATTGTTGGTAATCCGCAGAAAAACGCTGCGCTCGATGCTGGTATCCGTCGGGTTGGAATGGGCGGAATGGCAGGTGGCGCACAGCATCTCACCCTCCGGGGAGAGGGGAAACAACTTGGGAATTTTCACCTTGTCGGAAGGCTTCATGCCGGTTTTGTGCATATCCAGCAGCCATATCCTGCTGCGGGAGTCCTCCGTCGACCCGTCATGACAGCTGAGACACATCAGCTCCTCGCCGGCCACGTCCTCCTTCTCGTAATCCGCCAGCACCGTGCCGTGACCCCTGACAAACTGGTCGATCCAGCGGAAATGACAAATAGCGCATTCGCGGGACGAATTCTGGGTCAGGTTCGCCGCCTGCGCCGCGCAGCAGATAAAGACAATCATCTGCGCCAGCAGGAAAGCCGATGTTGTCGAAAAACGAAGCATAATAGTGTTATGGAGATACTTCTTCCAGAACAAGAAGCCGGTTATTCCACATTTCAACGAGGAACAACCGGTTGCCGGCCGTGGTCAGACCCACCGGCGTGGTAAATTTCGTCAGGTTGCCGTGTTCGTCACCGACAATCCCCACCAGCTGTCCCTCCCGGGAAAAAATCTGAACGACCCCGAGATAGCTGTCAGAGACGAAAACCTCGTTGCGCTCGTTGACCGCAATCCCCTTGGGACGGAAGAACTGGCCGGGTTCTATCCCCCAGTCGCCGATGAAGCGGACATGGGCCCCGTCCTGATCAAGAACCTGGACCCTGGTATTGATGACTTCGACGATATATATGTTGCCGTCGGTGTCCAGATCGAGCATGAAGGGAAAGCGAAATTCTTCCCGGTTCCGTCCCATGGATCCCGTGAACCAGGAAATAGTACCGTCTTGATCCAGAGTGACGAGCCGGTGGTTGTCGTTGTCCACCACATGAAACGTTCCCTCCCGCGACCCGAAAGCGGCATCGGTGGGATCCGGCGGTTTGTCACCGGGCAGGGCGGGAATTTTGATGAACCGGGGAGGGGAGCTGTCCGCCGGAAAAAGAACGAGCCGGCGGTTGCCCGAGTCGGCGACCAGGACGTCACCGCCGGCCGAAACATCAAGGCCCAGCGGCTGCTTGAGGACTCCGCCGCCGCCCAGGGTGAACGCCGGCCGCCCCTGGCGGTCATAGACCCGCACCAGGGAGGCGGTGCCGTCCAGGATATAGATCCGACCCTGCTGATCAACGGCAACATCGCTGGGCAGCCGCATAACATCATTGATCACCATGATCTGGCGGTAGGCGGTGACCTGACGGAAAGCGGCAATTTCGGAAAAATCATCGCCCGCCGGGGCGACGGAGGCGAATACCAGCAGCGCGGGTACCATCACCAGGCAAAGGCACCGCGATACGGCTTTCCGGCTTTTCATTGTTCAGCCCCTTCCACGTCGTTCTTTTGTCAAGCCGGCGCTGCAGAAAAAGATCAGTCCATATCCTCCGATTGCAATACTTTGGCTGATTGACCCGCGGGCGGTCAATTAATTGGTCGACCTGTCCTCCAGCTGCAGCTCTTCCATCTTCTGCTTTTTCATCAGGTCGGAGTCAAACATCGTCGGCAGGTAAAATTTCATGTACCTGTCAATCATATCGGCGACCTCGGTCCGATACAGGCTCTCCGCCCTGGTCTGGCTGTAGCCGACCTTGGCGAAATTGATATACGGTTCCCGGCCGTGACATTCTGTGCACTGGAGCGGTTTCTTTGACATGTCCCGATGGAGAATGACCTTGGCCTTGGCCTGTTCCTCCGGACTCAACTGATCCTTCTGGGCGATATACGCCTTGATGAAATCCGGGTTGGTCGGTTCGTCCAGGCGGCGGAGGCTGCCGTTGACCTTGGCAATCGGGACCAGCCGCGCTCCATAGGAGCCGTTTTTGGTTTCATCGATGGCGGTGACGATATCCTCGGTCGCATTATCGTACCACACATAGTGCACATCTCCGGGCGCGTCCTCATGCCGGATGTGGCAGGTTTCGCAGGCCATGAAGTAATTGTGCATGTTGAGGAACGATCGGACATCCGGTGATTTGCCGTGGGGCAGGGTGCCATGGCAGGTCACGCAGATGGGCGGCTCGGCGATGACCAGCTTGACGGTTTCATCGGTGTTGTGAAAATGGGTGTCCGTTTTCTTGCCCTGTTCGGCGGCCAGAAACTGGCTCAACTTGCCGCTGTCAGCGGTCTCAGCCATGCTGGCGGTCGAGGGGGGGAAATAGAGCAGTTTCAACAGGAGAACCGAGACGAAAGCGAAGACCAGGATGGAACTGAAGGAGAAGAACTGCAGTATCCGCTGTCCGAACGAGGGACGGTGCGGCTGTCCGTGCCCATGGCCGTGGCCCTCTTCCTCCAGCGGCGCCAGCCTGCCCGCCTGCACCATCTCCTCGTACTGCAGGGGATGCTCTTCCTTCAGGTGATGGGCGGACATTTTGCCGTCAATCCAGATCCTGCTCATGGGAAACTGGCCGGGTTTCCAGTGAACGGCGTAGAAGTGCCAGACGATGATGGCCAGCGTCGCCAGGATGGCTTCCATGCCGTGGATGAGGAGAGAGAGGTCAAGAACGAATTTGCCCCAGTAGTCCTCGGACCAGAGGAAAATGCCGGTCACGGAAATAATGATGGTCCCGGCCACCAGCGCCAGGTACTCCGCTTTTTCCCGGTAATCGAACCGTCTGAATTTCGGCGGTGCCGGTCTCTTGCCGAGATAATAGCCGATATTATGCACAATGTCGGTGGCGTCCTTCCAGGTGGGGATCATGTCCCTGAAAAAGGATCTGCCGTCCTTGCAGACCATCAGGTAAGCGACATGATAGAGCGAGGTGAGAATCATGGCCGCCCCGCATATGCGGTGGGCCAGCCCGCGGTAGGCGAAGACCGTTCCTCCCCAGTCGCCCATGGCGAGAATCCATTTCTCGGGCAGCTTGAGCATATAGCCCGTGATGACCAGGATAAAGAAGGTAATGAAAACCAGCAGATGCTGAATTCTCTCGTGGCAGTTCAGGCGGATGATTTCCGTGGGCAGACCGGTGTCCGGGTTTCTTGAGACATGTTCGTCATGCGGAGTATTGTGGGTATCCATATCGATCATCCTCTCAATGATTTTGCCGGTTTTTGACCGTCCGGTACAGATCCATGAGCTGGTGAACCAGCATGCCGCCGATGACCACGGTGATCAGGAGGGTGTACACCAGCTTGACGATGATGTAGATCTGGTGCTGAAAACGTTCCTTTTCACCCATGGCGGCGAGTTCTTCCTCGTCGATATCCATGAGGTTCTGGAACCTTCTTTCTTTCCTCAGCACCTCTATGGCTTCAAGGGTGGTATCGCCCCGGATAACGGCCGCAACCGTCTCGTCAAACCCCAGTCCGGTTCGATGAATCTTGCCCCTGGCAAATCGTTCCGTTGCCGAGGGATGACATTTCTGGGTCCCCATCTCATTGGCACAGGTCTGCTGCAGGTTTTGCGCGTGGACCGGCGAATCATTGGACTGCATGGTCGCCAGGGAATGAACGGAATAGCCGACCGGCGCATGGCAGCTTATGCAGTCGGGAGCGTTCGCGTCACCGTACAGGACGCCTTTCCAGTGATAGGTGTCCCGGTAATTCGACGTGGCGGGAAGACCGTGGCGGGCCATCATCTGCTCATCCTGGTGGCAGTTGAGGCAGAGATTGACCGTTTCCAGGGCCGTGCGGGACCGATGCAGCCGGTGGGTGAAATGCTGATAATAGCGGTTGGCCCATTCCTCCTTGGTGTGACACCCGATGCAGCGCCGCAGCGCATCCCTGGATATGCCTGGCATCTGATCCATGCCCTGGACCGGCTGGTAAACGGTATTGATATGGCAATCGGTGCAGCCCGGCATGTCCTGGGGATACTTTTTCTCTTCCTCCTCCGTACCTTTGCCGTGGATGCTCTTGTTGACCTCATCGAAGAGGTTGGCATGGGAAAAATCCACTTCCGTGGACGGCTCTTTGAGATGGCATTTTGTCGAACAGTCAACCCTTTTGGCGTCAATATGCGGAATGACGTCCAGATTGAGGTGACAGTTGCGGCACAGGACCTTGCCGTGAACGGAGCCCTTGTATTTTTCTCCCGGGATGTAAAACAGGCGGACTTTACTTGTCTTCTGGTCTATTCTGGCCAGACCGGAATATTTGTGGCAGATCAGACAACCCTCTTCATCGGCGGCCGGCCCGGGGGGCGGCTCGGCGGCGCCTCCCCGCACCGGGGACAAAAAAAGGGCGAGAAGCGTTCCGGCAAAAAAAAGGATACCTCTGGTTGAAATTTTCATCATTTTCAACCTCCTTTTGCTGTGAAGTTATGTTACATA
>JALHJD010000178.1 GCA_022837185.1 Desulfobacteraceae bacterium | reverse complement strand
AAAGAATCTTTTAAAAGCTGTTCAATGTCGGGCAGGTTGTTACTGTCGTTCTGTGGCGCCAGAGTGTCGAGAGGTGCGGGCAGAACGCCTGCTCTGCTTGATGGAGAGGTACGGCGGCCGATGCGGGAGCACTGAAAAATGCCGGTCCCGCAACAACAGCAAAAACCTTGAATGAGGACAACACCAGGTCAAGGTATTGATCCGCTGATCCGCCGGCGAGCGTTTTTCGCCAGGCCGGCAAAATTGAGATCGTGTACTTTTCAGGGGGAAAGAGATGGCCAGTAAAAAAAAATCTTTGGGCAACGGGCACAAGGGTGTTCGCCCGGAGAACGAGGAAGAATTGGGGGTACTGCCCGATCTCACCGGTATTTTCGAGGGCGGGGACGACTATGCGGCCGACGGGGAGGAAGAAGCTGTTCTTGCCAGCCTTCCTGAAGATATCCAGTTTGACCGCCGCAAGAACACTTCCGCCGGAGGGCGCAGGAAAAGCGACCGCCGTTCGGGGATAGACCGCCGTCAAACCGGGTCGAGCATCGATCCGATGAATATCTATCTGAAGGAAATGGGCAATCTCAGCCTCCTCGGCCACGAGGAGGAAGTCGCCCTCGCCCAGTTGATTGAACTCGGGGAGATGCGGCTGCAGCAGGCGGTGCTGAGCCTGAGGCCCGGCTTTGCCATCCTGAACGACCTGGCCGAAGGGATCCGGGCGGAGAGGATCAAGATCGCTTCGGTGCTCAAAGGGTTGTCCGAGCAGGACGAAAAAGCCGCGGCCGCATTGCAGAAATCTTTTCTGGCCGCCGTCGACGAGGCGAAAAGGATTGATGAACAGCGCAGTGAACTGTGCCGCCGACTCAATGAATCCCTTACCAGTCCCCTTGAAACGGAACGCCTCATGGAGGAGATTGCCGGGCTGGGTATCCGCATCGCCGAGCTGTTCAGGGATTTCCGCCTGCACAGCAAGGGCATAATGACCGTGGCCAACGCCGTGCGGGAACTGGGCATGAAGGTCAAGAAGGCCAAGGTGGAAGCCCTGCACCGGAAGGTCAAAGGGCCGGCGCCGGGCGGCGGGGGCGACAGCGGGGAGGAGCCCGATACCGAGAAAATTGACCGCGAGATCGCCCAGGAACTGGCGGAAATAGGGGTCAGCAGCCAGGCCCTGGGGGATCTGCTGCTGGACATCGAGCTGGGCAGGGAGGAAGCGCGCCAGGGTAAAGAATCCCTGGTTCGGGCGAATTTGCGCCTGGTCATTTCCGTCTCCAAGAAATTTCTGAACCGCGGCCTGCAACTGCCCGATCTCATCCAGGAAGGCAACATCGGACTGATGAAGGCAGTTGAAAAATATGACTACAAACGGGGTTACAAGTTCTCCACCTATGCCACCTGGTGGATACGGCAGGCCATTACGCGCGGCATCGCCGATCAGGGCCGGACGATCCGCCTGCCCGTGCATATGATCGAGACCATCAACAGGATGCTTCGTTTTTCACGTGATTTCATGCAGATCGAAAGCCGTGAGCCGACCCCCGAGGAAATGGCCGTCCAACTGGGCACGGATGTCGAAAAGGTCCATATCGCCCTGAAAACCGCCAAGGACGCCATCTCCCTTGATGCCCCGGTCGGGGACGAAGAGGACACGATGCTCAGTGATTTCGTCGAGGACCATGTCCACCCCGATCCCCAGGAGGCCTCCATCACCGAAAGCCTGAAGCGCTGCCTGTGCAAGGTGATGTCCTCGCTGACTCCGCGCGAGGAGCAGGTCCTGCGCATGCGCTACGGCATCGAGGAAAGCTGCGACCACACCCTGGAAGAGGTGGGCCGGTGCTTTGCCGTGACCCGGGAACGGATCAGGCAGATAGAGGCCCAGGCGATCAGCAAGCTGCGTCATCCTGCCAGGAGCGGGGAACTGCGGTCTTTCATGACCGACTGAGCCCCGGGGCGGCAATCGACCCGGCCTCCCGCGCCGATGGCAGGCCGGGGACCGTAACTTTCACATGCACAGGGATATCCTTCAGGACTGGCTGACGCTCTACTTTGTGGAAGGACTGGGCTGCACCCTGGTTTATCGCCTGATTGGGGAGTTCGGATCCCCCGCCGGAGTGCTCGCCGCGCCCGCGAACCGCCTGCGGCGGGTGGAAGGGATCGGCCCCGGCCTTGCCGCCAGGCTGACCGCGCCCTCCCGCCTGGCGGAAGCAAGGGAGAGGGCCCGCCGCGAATTGCGTCTGCTGGCGGATCGGAATATTTGCCTGCTCTGCCTGGACGATCCCTGTTACCCCTCCCTGCTTCGAACCATTGACGACCCGCCCTTTCTGCTGTACTGCAGGGGTGACCTTGACTGTCTCAAACGGCCGGCGGTGGCGCTTGTCGGTTCGCGGGCCGCCTCGGTCTACGGGAAGCGCATCAGTCATGAACTGGCCGGAGAGCTGGCACGGCGGGGATTCTGCGTGGTCAGCGGACTGGCCCTCGGCATTGACGGCGAAGCGCATGCCGGGGCCCTGGCCGCCGGCGGACCGACGGTCGGCGTGCTTGGCTGCGGCATCGACGTGGTCTATCCCCGGCGCCACGCATCATTGTTCCGGGACATGGAGCGCCGGGCTCTGCTGATCAGCGAATACGCCCTGGGCGTCCGGCCCGAGGGTTTCCGTTTTCCGGAGCGCAACCGGATCATCAGCGGGCTTTCGCTGGGTGTCATCGTGGTGGAAGCGGGGATGAAGTCCGGTTCCCTGATCACCGCCCGCCTCGCCCTCGAGCAGGGTCGGGAGGTGTTTGCCGTGCCCGGGCGGATCGATTCCGCCAGGAGCAGGGGGACGCACCGTCTGCTGCAGGAAGGAGCAAAACTGGTCCAGACTGTGGACGACATCATCGAGGAACTCCGGCTGCCGGGGGCTGCCTCCCCCGCTACATCCGGCCCCGCTGCCGCCCCCGGGTCCAGGGAAGAGCAGCGTCTGCTCTCCTGCCTCGACGTCTATCCCTCGACCATTGATGAACTGGTCAGGGAGTCGGGGTTCAGCCAGGCGGATGTTTTTGATCTGCTCCTGAGCCTTGAGCTCAAGGGAATGATCAGGCAACTGCCGGGACAGCAGTACGAGCGCCTGGTCCGGGACTGAGGGAAGCAGGGGCCCGGCGAACCGGAGATACCATGGGCCGGCGGATATCCGCCGGCAGGGAGAGATGCATGATGCAAAGGAAAATGATAGCGCCGTCCATTCTTTCCGCCGACTTTACCAGGCTCGGGGAGGAGATCCGCGCGGTCGAGGAAGCCGGGGCCGATGTCATCCATGTCGATGTGATGGATGGCCATTTCGTGCCCAACATTACCATTGGTCCGCTGGTCGTCGAGGCGGCCCGCAGGGCGACCGGGCTGCCCCTGGACGTCCATCTGATGATCAGCGACGCCGACCGGTATATCGATGATTTTGCCCGGGCCGGGGCCGACTGGATCACGGTGCACGTGGAAGCCTGCACCCATCTGCACAGAACCGTGCACCGGATCAGGGATCTGGGCAAAAAGGCCGGGGTGGTGTTGAATCCGGCCACCCCGCTGACCACTCTGGAGTGCATCCTGGCGGATGTGGACCTGGTGATGCTGATGTCCGTCAACCCGGGGTTCGGCGGGCAGTCCTTCATCGAATCGTCCCTGGACAAGATCGCCGGGCTCCGCCGAATGCTGGACAGGATCGACAGCCGGGCCGGCATTGAGGTCGACGGCGGGGTCGGTCCCCCGACCATTGCCCGGGTGGCGAGTGCCGGGGCCAATATTTTCGTGGCCGGTTCGGCGATATTCGGGCACCATGACTATCGTGCCCGCATCGCCGAATTGAAAAGGCTGGGCGGATTGTAACCATTACCGGAACAGGATCATGCTTTTTCGCGAATTCAACGACCTCAGCAGCGTCAGGAGGCTGCGCCAGCTCGCCGAAACACCGTACGATCTGACCCGCCCGGGGGCGCTCGATGGAGAGCGGCTGCAGAACTACAGGGCGGCGACGGGGGGCTTCGACTACCTGTACGCCACCCAGCGCCTGGATGAGCAGACCCTTGACAGCCTGCAGGATCTGGCCGACGAGGCCGGCCTGGTGGAGCAGTTCATTGCCATGAAAAGCGGCGAGGTAATGAACCGCATCGAGGGGTTCGACAGTGAAAACAGGCCGGTCCTGCACACGGCCTGCCGCGATATTTTTTCAGACGCCCCGCGTCATCCGGGGGCAACGGAGCAGGCCAGAGAGCAGCTGGCCCGGCTGCGCCGTTTCCTTGATGACCTGGATCGGGGCCGGATCGTCAACCACCGGGGGGAGACCTTTACCACCATGGTGCAGGTGGGAATCGGCGGGTCGGACCTCGGCCCGCGGGCGCTGTACATCGCCCTGGAGCGGTACAGACTGCCCGGCCGCTCCGCCCGCTTCATCGCCAATGTCGACCCTGACGACGCGGCGGCGGTCCTGTCCTCCATCGACCTGTCCCGCACCCTCTTCAATGTGGTCTCCAAGAGCGGTTCAACCCTGGAGACCCTGACCAATGAACGGCTGGTCAAAGCAGCCCTGAGGGATGCGGGTCTCGATCCCGCCCGGCACCTTCTTGCCGTCACCGGCGTCGGCAGTCCCATGGACAACCCCAGGGATTACCTGGCCTCCTTCCACATGTACGACTACATCGGCGGCCGCTACAGCGCCACGTCCATGGTGGGAGGGGTCACCCTGGGCTTTGCCCTCGGCCATGACGTCTTTGTCGAAATACTCAAGGGAGCGCACGCGGTCGACGTCGCCGCCGAAGAGCGGAGTATCCGCGCCAATGTCCCCCTGCTCATGGCATTGACGGGCATCTGGAACCGCTGCTTCCTCGGTCACCAGACCCTCGCCGTTCTGCCCTACAGCCAGGCCCTGCTGCGGTTCCCGGCCCACCTGCAGCAGTGCGACATGGAAAGCAACGGCAAGTCGATCTCCCGCAACGGAATCCCCGTGAGCTGGCCGACCGGCCCCATCGTCTGGGGGGAACCGGGAACCAACGGCCAGCATGCCTTCTACCAGCTCCTGCACCAGGGCACCACGACGGTGCCGGCCGAATTCATCGGCTTCCGGCGGAGCCAGTACGGCAGGGACATCACGGTCGATAACACCTCGTCCCAGGAAAAACTGGTCGCCAACATGCTGGCCCAGTCCATGGCCCTGGCGACCGGGAGGGAGCATGCCAATCCCAACAAGCGCTTTGCCGGCAACAGGCCGAGTTCGGTGCTCATTGGCGACAGGCTGACCCCGGCATCCATGGGAGCCCTGCTCGCCCTGTATGAAAGCAAAATCGTTTTTCAAGGATTCTGTTGGAATATCAATTCCTTTGACCAGGAGGGAGTACAGTTGGGCAAGGTGCTCGCCGGCAGACTGCTGGATGTGCTTGCCGCGGCCCGGGAAAACGGCTCGAAAAATCTTGACGGAAAGAGCCTCGAATATGCCTTGCTGACAGCGTCCGGATGCCTGAATCCGACCCGAAAATGAATCATTATTCAGAGAAACTTCCTCAGGGCGATTTTTTATTGACAAAGGCCCTGCGGAGGGATAAGTTCTTCAGACTGAATGGGGATTCAATGGGGTAGTCGTCCCTGAACGGCCTTGCCGGGCAGTGTCCTGTTCCTGTTGAAATTATATAGAGAAGGGTCAACTTTAAACCGTACTGAAAGGAGGAATACTGATGCCAAAGCATAACACCCCTTTGCTGGATCAGCTCGAAAGCGGTCCATGGCCGAGTTTCGTCTCTGACCTGAAGCGCCAGGCCGAGAAAAAGCCGGAATGCTGGGACATTCTTGGCCAGCTCGAACTCTCGTACCACGACAGGATCACCCATTGGAAACACGGTGGAATTGTCGGCGTGTTCGGGTACGGCGGCGGCATCGTCGGCCGCTATTCCGACGTACCCAAGCAGTTCCCGGGCGTTGAGCATTTTCACACCATTCGTGTCAATCAGCCCACGACCAAGTTCTATACAACCGAAAACCTGCGCGCCATCTGCGATCTGTGGGAAAAGTGGGGTTCGGGCATGACCAACATGCACGGCTCCACCGGTGACATGATCCTCCTCGGGACCAAAACCGAAAACCTCGAGCCCTTTTTCTGGGACCTGACCCATGATCTGGGACAGGACCTGGGCGGTTCCGGCTCCAACCTGAGGACGCCGTCCGCCTGCATCGGCCAGGCCCGCTGCGAGTGGTCCTGCTACGATACCCAGGAGGCCTGCTACCAGTTGACCATGAAGTACCAGGATGAACTGCATCGCCCGGCCTTCCCCTACAAGTTCAAATTCAAATTTTCCGGCTGCCCCAACGACTGCGTTGCCGCC
>JALHJD010000177.1 GCA_022837185.1 Desulfobacteraceae bacterium | reverse complement strand
GGCGTTTTCACAGGCATCGTAGGCATTGGTCACGTACTCCACCTCCGGCGGAAGGAATTTCCTCGCCTCCTCCATGCCCTTGGGGTCGTGGGCCCTGATGCGGGCGCCTTTTTCCAGCAGGGCCGGCAGGATGGTGACCGCGGGCGCTTCCCGCATATCGTCCGTTTCCGGTTTAAAGGTCAGGCCGAGCACGGCCAGGGTTTTGCCCGCTTCGGAACCACCCAGCATATCGCGGATTTTTTTGACCATCCGCGCCTTCTGGGCGGCGTTGACCTCGACCGCAGCGCTGACGATCCGCAGGGACTCCCCGTATTCCTGGACAATACGCATCAGCGCCAGGGTGTCCTTGGGAAAACAGGAACCGCCGTACCCCGGTCCGGGATGGAGAAACTTGCCGCCGATTCTGCCGTCCATTCCAATGGCCCTGGCCAGGGCCGCGATGTCGGCGCCGACCGCCTCGCAGACATTGGCGATCTCGTTGATGAAGCTGATCTTCACCGCCAGAAAGGCGTTGGCGGCATATTTGATCAGTTCGGCGGTTTCGATGGTCGTGCGGACAATGGGGGTGTCAAGCAGGTACAGGGGTTTGTATATTTCATGCAGCACATCGGCGGCCCTTTCCGTTTTCACGCCGATCACCACGCGGTCGGGGCGCATGAAATCGTTGATGGCCGCCCCCTCCCTGAGGAATTCCGGGTTGGACGCCACATCAAAATCCGCCTCCGGATTTTCCTCCCTGACGATCCGTTCCACCTGGGCGGCGGTGCCGACCGGGACCGTGCTCTTGTCAATGATGACCGTGTAGCCCGTGAGGTGCCGGGCGATCTCCCTTGACGCCTCGAAGATGTAGGTCAGGTCGGCGTAGCCGTCCCCTCTCCTGCTTGTCGGGGTGCCGACGGCAAGGAAGACGGCGTCGGCTTCCGGGACGGAGTCCGCAAGGCTGGTGGTAAACCGCAGCCTGCCTTCGACAACGTTCTTATTGACCAGGGCCTCGAGTCCGGGTTCGTAAATGGGGACGCGGCCCTTTTGCAGGCGTTCGATCTTTTCGGTGATCTTGTCGACGCAGGCGACATGGTGGCCGAACTCGGCAAGACAGGTGCCGGTCACCAGGCCGACATACCCCGTTCCAATCATGGTTATATTCATACACTTTCCTCGTTTTCAGGTCCGTTCACCGAAAATTGCCGTCCCGATCCTGACCAGCGTCGATCCTTCCTCGACGGCAACGGCAAAATCGTTGGACATGCCCATGGACAGGATGACATGGGCATTGTCGGCGAACAGTTTTTGCGCACGCAGATCCTCGGCAAGCTCCTTCAGCAGTTTGAAAAAGGGCCGTGAACGTTCGGGATCGGGGGAGTAGGGCGGCACGGTCATCAGGCCCCGGACGCGGAGATTGGGCAGGGACGACAACTCTTTCAGGAACTGCCCGGCATTTTCAGGGGCCACGCCTGATTTCTGCTTTTCCAGGCCGGTATTGACCTGGACCAGGATGTCCAGGACCCGGCCCAGCCGGAGGGCGTGTCCGTCCAGTGCCGCGGCGACCTTCAGGCGGTCCACGGTTTCAATCAGATGAAAGAGTCGGGCGGCCGCCGCCGTTTTGTTGCTCTGCAGATGGCCGATGAAATGCCAGGTTATGCCGGGGTCGAGCCGCGCTATTTTCTCCCTGGCCTCCTGGACGAAATTTTCGCCGAAGAGGCGCTGTCCGCACCGCCACGCTTCCCTGACCGCGTCAACATCCATGTGTTTGGATACGGCCAGCAGCTCGATTTCACCCGGGTCGCGGCCGCACCTCCGGGCCGCCGCGGCGATGTTTTTTCTGACTGCGGCAAGGTTGGCGCAGATCACGGCGATGCGCTCTCATGATCCAGGCCGAACAGTTTTTCGGCATTGCGGGTGGTGCGCCGGGCAACCTCGTCAAGGGGGATGTCTCTCAGTTCGGCGATTTTCCTGGCCGTATGGATGAGGTATTCGGGCTTGTTGACTTTTCCCCGGTACGGGACCGGGGCAAGGAACGGGCCGTCCGTTTCCAGAAGCATATGATCCAGGGAAATGCCGCGCGCGACCTGCCGCAGGGCATCGCTTTTTTTGAAGGTCACGATGCCGGGGATGGAGATGAAAAACCCCAGGTCGTCAATTACCCTGCGGGCCAGGCGGATGTCGCCGGAAAAACAGTGCATGACGCCGCCGGCCGGGTAGGGGGCGTTCCTCTTCAGGGCCGCCATGGTTTCCGCGTGGGCGTCCCGGTCATGGATGATGACCGGCAGCCCGAGTTCCCGGGCGGCCTGGAGCTGTGTCTCGAACGCCTTCAACTGGACCTCCCCGGGAGCGTAATTTCTGGCAAAATCGAGTCCTATTTCTCCATAGGCGACGACCTTGGCGTCCCGGTTTTCCGCCAGGCGGGAGATGCGGCGGATCTCCTCCGCTCCTGCCTCTCCCGCGTGATGCGGGTGAATCCCGACCGTGGCCCAGACATTGGCAAACCGGCCGGCAATGGCCGCCGCCGCAAAGGAGCTGTCGGCATCGATGCCGACGGTTATGATCCGGCCGACCCCGCCGGCGACCGCCGCGTCGATGACGCCGTCCAGACCCTGGGCATAGGCGTCCATGTCGAGATGACAATGGGTGTCGACAAGACTGATTCCCGGCTCCGGCCGCGGCAATGACGGTGTGTTTTTCTCCATGGATGTGCCTCGGCCTCTCTCATACCAGAATCATCCGCCGGCCGCAATATCGATCAGGCTCTCTCCCGTCCCATTCGTGAATGGAAGTTGACAAAATAAGTGGATTTTTTTACAAGACGGTATCGGATGGTCTCATCGGGCGGGGAATATGACTCAACCAGTACAGGAAGCGATTTTCAGACGGCGCAGCATCCGTGACTTCACCGATGAGCCGGTGGAGCGGGACCTGCTGCACAGGATCGTCACCGCCGGTATATGGGCTCCGTCCGGGCTCAACAACCAGCCATGGCGGTTCGTTCTAATCCGGGACCGGTCCGCCATGCGAATGCTCTCCGGGCAGACCACCTATTCCCATATTATCCTGGGCGCCGCGGCCCTCATCGTTGTCTATCTTGACCGGTCGGCGATGTACAACGCCGTGAAGGACTACCAGTCCGCCGGCGCCTGCATCCAGAACATGCTCCTGGCGGCGGAGGAGCTCGGTCTGGGGGCGGTGTGGCTTGGCCAGATACTGCAGAACGCGGACAAAGTCAACGCCATCCTCAACCTGGACGACAACTACGAACTCATGGCCGTGCTGGCCGTCGGCCGGCCCAGTCATCGCAACCAGAAGTCACGGCGCAAGCCGCTCACGGATTTTATCATTCAAGAAATCGAAGGAGACGAGGAATGAAAACATGGCTACGGAATATATGCATCGGCACCTTTTTTTCCCTGATCATGCTGCTGCCGCTCGCCGGCTGTATGGACAAGACAGCCGGACCGATTGATCCCGGTCTGCCGCCGGTTTCCGGCTTCGCCGGTGATCTGCAGGATATTGAGCTGCCCACCCAGATGGAATGGATACGCGAGAAATCCATGACCGTCAAGACGGAATCCTTCAACGGCGGCATCTGGAAATACTCGGGCAGGGTCGAGCCGTTGTCCCTGAAGGACTTCATCATCAACTCCATGCAGAACAACAAGTGGAAACTGGTCGGCGAGGCCACGTCCGGGGAAACCCTTCTTGCCTTTGCCAAGCCCAGCAAGACCTGCATGATGGTGATTTCGGAAAGCAGGTTCGGGAAAACCGGCCTGACGCTCTACGTTACCATTGACAGGGCTGCCGCCGCGAGCCTGAACCCGTTCGGCGAAGCCACGGACCGGTAGGCGGCGCGCCGGTTCCGCCGGGGCGCACAGGAAACGATTTTCACGGTGTTCCGTCCGGCTTCCGCCGGCAACGGGCATTCTGGGCAGGGCATCCCATGACCGGTCTGCAGGGCAAGAAGATACTCTTCGGCGTCACCGGCGGCATCGCGGCCTTCAAGGCGGCGGGCTGGGTGCACGCCCTGGTCAAGGAAGAGGCGGGGGTGACGGTTGTCATGACCGGCGCCGCCGCCCGCTTCGTGGCCCCGTTGACGTTTTCCGCCCTGTCGGGAAACCGGGTGCATGTGGACATGTTCGCTGATGATCCCGACCAGGTCATGGCCCACATCACCCTCGCCCGTGAGGCCGACCTGGTGCTGATCGCTCCGGCCACGGCCAATACCATGGCCAAGCTGGCCCACGGTCTGGCCGACAACCTCCTGACAACCGTTGTTCACGCTGCCGCCGGCAAGCCCGTTCTTATCTGCCCGGCCATGAACTCCGCCATGTACGCCCATCAGGCCACCCGTGATGCGGCGCGCCGCCTGCGGGAGCTGGGGTACACCCTGGTCGAGCCGGACTGCGGCAGGCTGGCCTGCGGCGAAGAAGGTCCCGGACGCCTGCCTGAATGGGAGGTGGTGCGGGAAGAGCTGCTCCGCCTCTGCTCCCTGAACGATCTGCAAGGACAGCATATCCTGATTACCGCCGGCCCGACAAGGGAGCCGCTCGATCCGGCCCGGTTTCTCAGCAACCGCTCCTCCGGCAAAATGGGTTTTGCCCTGGCGCGCACCGCCCGGAGAAGGGGGGCCGCGGTAACCCTGGTTGCCGGCCCGGTCGTTCTTGAGGACCCTCCCGGCATTGACGTCATCAGGGTGACCACGGCCGCGGAAATGCGTGCGGCCGTCATGGAGCAGCGGGACCGGGCCACGGTCATCGTCAAGGCCGCGGCGGTGGCCGACTTTCGCCCGGCGCGGCCCTCGGCGGGCAAGATGAAGAAACGGGAAGGGCTGGGCGCCATTGAACTGGTGGAGAACGCGGACATCCTGGCCGAACTGGGGAGAAACCGCAAGGCCGGTCAGGTGCTTGTCGGCTTTGCCGCGGAAAGCGACAATCTCGAGGAAGAAGGACGGCGCAAGCTGCAGGCCAAGAATCTCGACCTGGTGGTGGTCAACGACATCGGCAGGCCCGATGCCGGCTTCGACGTCGACACCAACCAGGTCATCCTTGTCGACCGGACAGGCAGCCGGCCCCTGCCGCTCCTCTCCAAAGAGGAGACGGCGGACCGGATCTGGGATCATGTCGGAACGATGATCCCGGAGATGTAGCGCCGCCCGGGACCGCTGTCATCCCTTCATGGCATATTCGTAGACGGCGATGATATCCTCCCTGGACGGCCGCCGGGGGTTGTTTTCAATGGGCCGGGCAACGGTCAGGGCGATATCGGCCATCTCCCCTATCCTGTCCTCGGGAATCTCCAGATCGGAGAGGGTGGCGGGAATGTCGAGGTCCATGTTCAACTGGAACAGGCCGTCTACCGCCAGGGCGGCCGCCTCGCGCAGGGGCATGGCGTCAACCTCATGGCCGAACAGGGAGGCCAGGACCGTGTGTTTGCGCAGGTCGCCGATCAGGTTGTAATCGGTCACATAGGGCAGGAGCACGGCGTTGGCCAGGCCGTGCGGAATACCGAACATGCCGCCCAGCGGATAGGACATGGCGTGGACGAGTCCCACCCCGGCCATGGCCAGGGCCTTGCCGGCCAGGAGGCTTGCCAGCAGCATGGCGGAGCGGGCCTCGACGTTCCTCCCGTCCGCATAGGCGGTCCTGATATGGGTGAGGATCAATTCAATCGCCTCCAGGGAATACATCTCCGAGATCGGATGGGCCTGGACGGAGGTGTATGCCTCGCCGGCGTGGGTCAGGGCGTCAATGCCGGTGCTTGCAGTGACTCCGGGCGGCAGGCTGAGGGTGAGCATGGGATCGAGGATGGCCGCGTCGGGGTAAAGAGGGTCGCCGTTCATTCCTCCCTTGGAGCCGGTTTTTTCGTTGATGAAGACGGCGGTGAAGGTGACCTCGGCCCCGGTTCCCGCCGAGGTGGGCACCATGATTTTCGGCACCCCGGGTTTCTTGATCTTGCCCAGCCCCAGATAATCGGCGGCCTTGCCGCCGTTGGTCAGCAGGATCGCCGCCGCTTTGGCGATGTCCATGGCTGAACCGCCGCCGGCCCCGATCACGCAGTCGCACTTGTTTTTCCGGGCGGTTTCGGCGGCCTTGTCGGCCAGCCGGAGACTCGGTTCGGGGTCAACCTTGGTGGAGACAACGTACTTGATTCCCTCTTCATCCAGGGAGGCGGTGATGTCGGCGTCCAGACCCGCCTTCTGCAGGCCGGGGTCAATCACCACCAGCGGCTTGGTGCCGCCCAGGCCGGTGACGATCCGGCTGAGGTTCTGGATGCTGTGGAGACCGAAGTGAATGCGGGTGGGCTGGGTAATGGTGTAGGCTGCCGGCAGTGTCATGGGAAACTCTCCTGGAAAATGTATGGG
>JALHJD010000531.1 GCA_022837185.1 Desulfobacteraceae bacterium | reverse complement strand
GTGAAGTTGACGAACTGTGTCGCCGCCTCCAGTCTCGGCGTCCCTCTGGGAATCATCCAAACATCGCGATCCCAGACCTGCCCGTCCCAGACGATGGTGAAGGGCTGATTTTCGTCGTTGATCGCGTTGAAGATGCGGCTGCTATAGCCCGAGGTCATCACCACCTCGCCATCGGCCAGAAGCTGCGGTGGCTGAGAGCCCGCTTCCCACCAGACAACATTGCCCTTGATGGTATCGAGCTTTGCGAAGGCACGGTTGATGCCTTCCTCGGTCTCCAGCAGCTCATAGACCTGATCGGCGGGCACACCATCAGCCAGCAGCGCCCATTCGAGGTTCACATCCGCAGACTTGCGCAGCCCGCGCCTGCCCGGAAACTTCTCCAGATCGAAGAAATCATTGATGGTCTGCGGACCGCCGTCGGGGAAGGCATTCTGGTTATACGCAACTGCCGTCGACCAAATGACCGAACCTATGCCGCATTCGCCGATGGTGCCTTCGATGAAGTCCTCGGCAGCCGGGGTGCCATCCGGCGCAGGCGGCAGCGTGCCAGCATCCTGCCGTTCCAGGATATTGTCAAAGCAGCCGATCTCAGCCAGTGCCTTTTCACCCACGACCACATCCCAGGTGACGTTCCCGGAATCGACCTGCGCTTTGATCTGGCCCATGCCGCCGTTGTAATCGACCGAGTTGATCCTGATCCCCGTCGCCGCGGTGAAGGGCTCGTAAAAAGCCTGCCGCTGCGCGTCAGTATAGGCGCCGCCCCATGACACAACTGTAATCGCATCCTGAGCGAAGGTCGGCATTGCCATGCCGAGCGCCGCAAGCACGATCGCGGCCGTCGATTTCAGATATCCTCTCATAGCTGTGCTCCCATGTTGCTTCTACAGCCTCCGTTTTTCAGAATTTTTTTTTGTTTTATGGATGCGTAAGGGGGTTGCCCTCGGGGTGTCAAGATAATATTCAAAATTACGGGATTTTTTTCTGAAAAACGGGAGGAATT
>JALHJD010000530.1 GCA_022837185.1 Desulfobacteraceae bacterium | reverse complement strand
TCATGGGCCTGCAATAACCGTTCTCGGTCCAGGGCCTTCTTCTCCATGAACAAGGAATAGTTGCCCGTGTAGTGCGTCAGCTTCCCGTTCTCCAGCTCGATTATGCGGGTGGCCACGTTGTCCAGGAAGTAACGGTCGTGAGAGATGATGATCACCGCTCCCTTGAGCTTAAGGAGCTGGTCCTCCAGCCATTCCACGGTCTCGATATCGAGGTGGCTGGTCGGCTCGTCCAGGAATATCAGGTCGGACTTCTCGGCCTGGGCCAGCACCCGGGAGAGCATGACCTTGGTGCGCTCTCCTCCGCTGAGCTCCCCCATCTTCCCCTTGGCCTTCTCATCAAGTCCGAACTCCTCCAGGATGCCCATGGCCTTGTCCTTGGTCTGGCCTGGGGAAAGCCTGGCCAGTTCCTCCTGGATATGCGAGTATTCGGTGGACAGGGCGTTCCAGTCCGTTTCCGAATCGCCCCCCGAGGCCATGACCGCCCTGGCGCGCCGGGATTATCCCGGCAACATCCGCGAACTGGCGCAAATCGTCGAAAACGCCGCGCTGCTGGCCGCCGGTCCGGCGATTACGCCCGCGGATCTGGGCGCCAACGGCGCGGTTCCGGAGCCGCAGGGATCCGCGTCTTCCCGTTCTTTATGTACGCTGAAGGAGAACGACGCGGCGCATGTGCGGTTTGTGCTTGAGGCTGCCGGCGGCAACCGCCGCGAGGCCGCCCGCATTCTGGGCATTACGGTCCGCCAGCTGCAACGGAAACTGGCGGAACTGAAGCCTCCGGAAGAAACCGGCCGGAAAAGAAAATCGAGATAAGGCATATATCATGAAGACGAAGGACATTCACCGCGGCGCGGTGCCGGCGGCGGACGGAAACCGAAGACCGGCGACAGAAACGACCGGAGAAGCACCGCGCCGTCTGCCAAAAGAGAGGCTCCGGGAAAACGAGGAGCTTTTTCGCTCGCTCGTGGATCAGATGACGGACAGCCTGATCATCATCGACTGG
>JALHJD010000529.1 GCA_022837185.1 Desulfobacteraceae bacterium | reverse complement strand
CCCGCACCTACTGCTGCCGTAGCGGCTTTGTTCCGGAAAAGGAGGAATCCTCCGCGACCGGTCCGGCAACACTTGTGGAAGGGGAAGCCTTCGTCGTCCGCGCCGCTTTCCTCGACCACAGCATTCCCTGTCTGGCCTTCAGCTTCGAGGAAAAGACCCGTCTGAACATCAAGAAGAATGTCCTTGCGGAAATGGGTCTGCCGACCGGCGCGTGGCTTACCCGCCTCAAGGAGCAGATTCTGAACAACGAACCGGAGGAGACACCCGTGCGCATTTTCTGGAAAAGCGAGGCGGGCCGGCAGGAGGAAACGTTTCTGCCGCTGGGACTGCTGCGGAACCGGGCCGTAAAAATGACAGCCGGGCAGAAGGTGTGTTATATTACCGACGCCGTCTGGAGCCCGCCGAACGCCGCCAGAATGATCGACCTGGCCCGGGGATCGGAGCTGCTGTTTATCGAGGCGCCCTTTCTGCACGAGGACGAGGCAACGGCCGAAAGAAAGCATCACCTGACGGCGCGCCAGGCGGGCCGGCTCGCGGCGCTGGCCCGGGTGAAGCGCTTTTGCCTTTTTCACTTTTCACCCAAGTACAAAGGCCGCGAAGACCTCCTGCAGACCGAGGCGCTCAGCGCCTTTTCCAACCGGGAGCCGGCCGGCGGGCGGTCAGATAATCCATCTTCGGAGGAATTCGTATGACACTTACGGAAACCATTGCGCTTAACACCAAAGGCTTTTGTGACATCATCGACATCACGCCGCACGTTTTGGCCATTCTTTCGCGCGCGCCGATTGCCGAGGGGCTGGTCACGCTCTTTTGCCCCGGCTCCACAGGATCGATCACGACCATCGAATACGAAGCCGGTGCTCTGGAAGACCTGCGGTATGCCCTCGAAAGGATCGCCCCGTCGAACATTCCTTACGCCCATAACGAAAGATGGGGGGACGGCAACGGCTTTTCCCATGTCCGCGCCGCGCTCATGAAGCCGTCCTTATCCGTTCCCCTGACGG
>JALHJD010000528.1 GCA_022837185.1 Desulfobacteraceae bacterium | reverse complement strand
GCCGAAGGTAAGTTTTCCCGTCTCTTACCGACCGCTTGATTTTCGGCCGGACCCGCAAAAATCCCCGGGTAATTAAAAAAGCCTCCAGTTCCGGATCAACGGCTTTTGCCTGAGCGAGAATTTCGGCGGTGGATTGCAAATACGACTGCGCCATCAGACAAATCCATTTTTTGAGAATTTCAAAAACGCGGGAATCGTAAAAGCGGAGCTCCCGGTCCGCGCCGGAAACCATTTTGTCCAAAGCCGCGCCCGTGCCGAAAGGAACCCGCCGGGAAACGCGCGCCGACGGATAGACTCTGGTTGCGTCGAGGCGGCAAACCGGTCCGGTCTTGGCCAGTTTGTTCAGAAAATAAAAATCTTCCCCCGCCGCCCGGCGGTTCATACCCCGCACGGCGAGATAGGTATCGCTGGTCGTCACCATCGTCGATCCGATGGAATGAAAGGCATAGGGAGATGCGGCGTACTGAAGCCCCAGAACCCAGTACCGCAGATAAATTTCATAGCGGAGGATGGCCGCCTGGGTGGCGGGATCGGACGGCCTCTGGTGCGCATAGGCAATGACGCCCGTCTGCATGCGCCGCGAGGAAAAGGCCTGACGCACCGCCGCAAGGTAATTGGTCTGCACCAGCGTGTCCGCGTCGAGGCTGAAAAGAAGACACGAACCGCCCGCCGGCCGCAAAAAATGCAAAGCCGCGTCCATGCCGATTTTACGGGCCATCCCGACGCCTCCGTCGCGCTCGGGAATTTCCCGGCCGGGCGAGCAGGCATCGATCAGTCCCAGGCGGAGCGAACTGTCCGCTATCTTCTCCATACTGACGCGCATCTGCTCCGCGTCCTGCGCAATGCAAAGAGGTTTGCGTTCGACCAGCCCGCGCAGGCGCTCCAGGGTTTGCAAATTATTTTCTCTGTCTTGGGGCGGCGCGCCGGATTTGTTGTTCACGACGCAGATGACCAGTGTGCGTTCGAGCGATGCTTCGTCGTTTTCCGCAAGCCGAGCCAGCGTCT
>JALHJD010000176.1 GCA_022837185.1 Desulfobacteraceae bacterium | reverse complement strand
ATGATCTCCTCGTGGCGGCCGTACAGCTGAAACTGGTTAAATGCCAGGAAAAGCAGTGATCCCAGCGCCGCGGCAATCAGGAAGGCCGTTATGAAAAAACTCTTGCGCACTCTCCGCTCCCGTTGCTTTTCGATCCCTGCAAGCCACTCTTCACAAAACCTCCCGGCCGGCGAAGCGAGCCTGTTTCATCCCCAACCGGAGAACCGGGGCAAGCTCAACCGCCGGTTCTCCGGGAATGCTGACGCCGTGCCTCACGAGGAAGATTTCTCCTCCTTCCAGGTGTACAGGATCGGCATCCTGGCCAGGATGGCCCGGTAGACGACAATATAGGTCGTATACACGGTTATGGCGATGATTACCTCCCGCCAGTGGGGTATTTCCTGATATATCTCCCAGTTGAAGGCAACCATACCGGTGTTCATTCGATTGAGGGCGATGCCGAGCACAGCGATAAAAGCCGCGAATCTGGCAAGTCCCGCATTCTGATTGCGTATGGCAGCAGTAAAAAGAACCAGGGGGATGATTGTTCCGAAAACCATTTCAAAGGCGTAATACTGCCCCCAGCCGGTGAACAGATAGCCCCATTCATTGTCGTGGGCCACGGCGATCACCTTGATGATCAGGTAGGTTATCAGCGCCAATGCCGCTCCCTTGGAAATACCCAGGGTCAACTTGTCGAGATTGTCCAGGAAGTTGTCGTCGCAGCGCCAGCGCATGAACCACTTACTCAAGGTGCTGACCACCAGCAGCATGCTCAGCCCCCCGAAAATTGCCGAGGTCAGGAAATGGATCCACTGGAATTCCGAGGAATACCAGAGCGGGTGCAGCTTGCCCGGAGCGTAGGTATACAATGAGCCCAGGGCGCCCTGGTGCAGGGTGGACAGAATGATGCCGGCCACGGTCAGCCCCAGGACAATACTCTTGACGAACCGCTTGGCCGTGGGGAAGCCCATCCACTCGGAAAAGGACGGAACCAGTTCGGCGATCTGGACCGACAGATAGGTTGCGACATGCCAGGCGACGAGGAAAAGGACCGCCGCCGGCCCCAGGGAGACGAACATGGGATAGATTAGCCGCCAGGGCTGTCCCAGGTCAACCTGGAGAAAAACAACCGCGAAGAAATACCCCAGCAGGCCGTTGAGGAGTCCGAGCCGCTCTATGGGCTTGAAATCCTTCCGGCCGAACAGCTCGACCGTCGTCCCCAGCATGAAGCCGGAAGCCGACAGGGGAACCATGGTGAACAGGCCCCAGTTCAGGAACAGGCCCCAGGGGTATTCATAGGAACCGTGCGTCGCCCATCCAAGCCCGAAGATAAAGCGGCCGATGAGCAGCGGGATGCCGACGGCATAGATGATCCACAGAATCCAGTTGAACGGGTTCCTGAGCTGCTCCTTGAAGTAGTCGCCCGGTGTCAGGCCGAGAAATATTTTTTCCTTCACCGTCCACCTTTCCCCGCTCTCCTTGGTGTGCGAGACGATGGGCACAAATTTGTTGCTTGCAGCGTTATTCATGGCCTTTGCTCTCCTTTACTTTTCGCTCTTTTCTTCTTCAGCTTTCCGGGCCTCTTTTCTGTGCGCCAGCAGATGGAAGCCGGTAAACAGGGCGGGCCATATGCATAAAACCATGGGGACAATGGCAAGAAAGTCCTTGACATAATTGAGAATCGGCTGATTGCCGAGGTGGGTGCTGAAGCCGACCTGTTCAAAGGGAACACTGGAAAGGTACATCCAGGAAGTCCCCCCCACTTCATTCTCGCCATAAACATGGTCGATGTATTTGTCCGGTTCGGACCTGATTTTCTGATGTCCGATCTTGATCAGATCCTTGCGCTTGCCGAAGGTCATGACCTCCTGGGGACAGGCTTCGACGCAGGCCGGCGGCTTGCCGAATTTGAGCCTGGTGTCGTAGCACATGATGCACTTCTTGATGATGGGATTAATGGGGCTGGAATAGCTGTACGCCGGAACATAAAAGGGACAGGCGATCATGCAGGTCCGGCAGCCGACACAGACCTTGGGATTGTAAATGACCGCGCCTTCCCGGGTTTTGGTGTAGGCGTTGACAAAACAGGAGGTCAGGCAGGCCGGCTCGTTGCAATGGTTGCACTGGAACTTCCGGAACACCGGCCCCTTGTCCGTTTCATACCTGTTGACAACGGTATACGCCTTTTCCGAGGTGCGCCGCTTCAAACCGCCATGACCATGTTCGTCAAACACCGAAAAGTCATCAAACGGCTTATCCGGCGCCGGTAAACCCTGTTCCTTGTTGCAGGCGGCCTCACAGCTGCGACAGCCCACGCACTTGGTCAGGTCCACCAGCACCCCCATGCTGTCGGCATACCCTTCAAAAGTCCGGGCGGCCTCAGCTTTGGCGCCCACTCCCGTTGCCGCGGCCACCACGCCGCCGGCGAGACTCCCTTTCAGAAACTTTCTTCGATCCATTTCACTCATTCCGTCACCTGTCTATTAGTATTCATCTCGTTAATCTTTCGTGAGTCTGCTAATGTCCGGAAGAAGCACCGCCCGGTGCGGGAGCATACTGGCCGGCATGGAAGAACTTGTCGCCGGCCCCGGTCCGGGTGTGACACCCCTGGCAGTCGGAGGCCGCGCCCATTTCGACGTGGCAGCCGAGGCACTGCTGATGGAACGCGCCCATAAGACCGGGCTTGTCCACATGATAGAGGTTGATGTTCTGCTCAATTTCCTCCAGGTATTCGGCGCTGAACCGTTTGACAGGATGGCAGTCCCGGCAGGCCGCCGAATCCGCGTCACTGCTGTCGGCATGACAACGCATGCAGTTTTCATCCATCAGCGGAGTCCCCACCGTGTGATGGTGACAGACTGCACAGTTGTCGTCACCCAGCAGATCGACATGCATGGAATGATCAAATTCCACCGGGTCGTAGTATTGAGCCATGACATCCAGGACCATTACGTCGTCCTGGGCACTCACCGGCTGCAGTGCCATACCCGCGCAAAGCAAGAAAGCCGCAGCCGCCCAAACCGTTTTCCTACTTACCGACCTCATGGTTACTCCTTTGTTTGTAGTTCACAAATCGCTTCGATTTCCCTTCTAACTGAAATTTCAGTCGTATTGCAGTATGGACCGGGCATGCTTGCGTCCGGCCTGTTCGCTGGATGCAACAATTTCCTGCCTGTACCAGTATATGTCTGCAGTTTTAATGCCAAAAAATAAAAAAAGTTGGTGCCTGAATCTCCATTTCATTTTATTTCATCATTCCGATGAATACAAAATATTTTTCAAAAAAATCAATAGTATATTTGACAGTTAACTTAAATTGTATACTCAAATATACAAAACTATATATTCCACCCACAGTTTGTCTCTCTTCTATCGCCTACATTCCATGCAAATGCAGGAAAAAAAACCGTATAAATGGGGAGATAAAAGACAATTTGCACAGACAGGGATACAAATGAATACGAATAATTATCAATTACAGTGCGGGGAAAAGCGGATCAGGAACATTTCCCAAAAAGTGTTGCATCCCGCACAAGTGTTGTATCAGAGGTGTAGCATGCGACACATTTTTAAATTTTCATGCTGACCGGCCCGACAGGGAAAGCGGATTGCACGGGGATGGCGAACCTTCCGTCGGCCCTTTTGCCGCCGAATTCCCAATTTGGGGGTGGCTGCGCCCCAGAGGGAGTGCCCCGTTCACAGCTGCACCAGGGTGGGGACTTCCTCATTTTCCGTTTGTCTGCATTGCATGATGATATCGACGCCCTCGGCGTCGATGGTCTCCTGCTTAAGCAGGACTTCCGCCAGTTTGTGCAGGTAATTGATCTTGCCCTCGAGGATAATGACCGCTTCCTGGTAGCACTCCTCGACGATTCTATTGATTTCCCGGTCAATGTTTTTCGCCGTTTCCTCGCTCACGTTGAGGCGGATACTGTCCCCGCCGAGATAACCTTTATTTTCGGCGACATATGCTCTGGGCCCAAGGACGCTGCTCATCCCCCATTCGCACACCATTTTGGTGGCGATGTTCGTTGCCTCCTGCAGGTCGCTGCTGGCCCCGGTGGTATACTGGTTGAACACCAGCTCTTCCGCGGTGCGGCCGCCCAGAAGGATCTTGATCCTGTTCATCAGGTATTCCCGGGAATAGGAATGAATGTCCTGCAGGGGAACCTGCTGGGTCACGCCCATGGCCCTGCCGTGGGGGATAATGGTCACCTTGTGCAGGGGGTCGGTATTGGGCAGGACCCAGGCCAGGACCGCATGGCCGGATTCATGATAGGCCGTTGCCCGGCGCTCGCTCTCGCTGACGACCATGCCTTTGCGCTTGGCTCCCATCAGTATCCGGTCCCGGGCTTCCTCAACATCCTCGAGCTGTATCAGGTCCTTGCCCTTGCGGGCCGCCAGCAGGGCCGACTCGTTCATCAGGTTGGCCAGATCGGCCCCGGTGAAGCCCGGCGTGCTTCGGGCCACGTTCTCCAACTGGACTCCCTTGTCAAGAGCCATTTTCCTGGCATAGACCTCGAGTATTTTCACCCGTCCCGTCACATCCGGAGGCAGTATGGTGATCTGGCGGTCGAATCTGCCGGGCCGCATCAGGGCCGGATCAAGGACGTCGGGCCTGTTCGTGGCGCCGACAATGATGACTGTTTCACCGGACTGGAAGCCGTCCATCTCAACCAGCAGGGCGTTCAGGGTCTGGTCCTTCTCCTCCTGGCCGCCGATGTCGGCGGCTCCCCTGTGCCTGCCCACGGCATCAATCTCGTCAATAAAGACGATGCAGGGGGCATTCTTTTTGGCCATGCTGAAAAGGTCACGGACCCGGGAGGCCCCGACCCCGACAAACATCTCAACGAAATCCGAACCGCTGATGTTGAAAAAGGGCACTCCGGCCTCGCCGGCGATCGCCTTGGCCAGCAGGGTTTTCCCTGTGCCCGGCGGTCCCTGGAGCAGGACCCCTTTGGGGATCTTGCCTCCCAGCTTCTCGTATTTGCCGGGATCTTTGAGAAAATGAATGATTTCGATGAGTTCTTCCTTGGCATCGGGAACTCCGGCAACATCATCAAAGGTCACGTTCTGTTTGCTGACCTCCGCGAACCGAGTTTTTTTCTTGGAAAAATTACCCAGTCCTCCCCCCTTCTGCTGGCGGACCATGAAAAAGACCCAGAACCCGAGGAGCAGCAGGACCGGAAATGTTGAATGCCAGAAGGGAGAGGTGGTCGAAGGCGGGGATGCCTTGAACGAAACATCGGCGGCGATCATTTTCTCAATCAGGCTGTCCGGGTCCGGAGCGTAGGTCATGAAGGGCTGATCATGTTTGTCCGTGCCCTCGACGAGTCCGCCCCGGATATGAACCGACTTGATCTCCCTGTTTTCGAGCTGTTTGAGAAATGATGAATACTCAATGGCCGGGGGCTTGCTTTCCACGCTCCAGATATTATAGGCGATGACGCCGATGGTGACGGCAATGAGCAGGATGAGGAATTGCTTGAAGCTGAACATACCCTGACCTTTGGCAGAATTTATCCTTTATACGGCTTTCAGCGGCGGAAAATTCTTTCGCCCGTTCCTCTGGCACTCCGGATCCGGTACCGGCCGCCCCGTGAGGAGCCCGCCTTCTGAATCAACGGGAGCATGCCGCCCGGTGCCGGCAGATTGAATCGTTCAGTGTGCACAATTATTTATACCTTTTTTTCGCCTTCCTTTTCCAGAACATTTCCTGTTCGTGTACAATTCGTCACAATCTCACCAGCAGAATTGGATACATCCGATCTGGCCACCGCCGTTGTCCGCGCCCCGCGCTTTGGACAGCATACGGCCCGGAAGCCTGTCTGGCTCCCGGGCCGTTCTCAGTGTTGGACCGGTTTTGGTTTACGCCTTCATCCTGGCCCCGGTGCGATTGACGAACTTGTAGTACACCGGGTAGAGGCCGAGGAAGGCAACCGCGATGATGTACTCGGCGCCCTTGATGTGGGTGTAGTAGTCAACCAGCGTCTCATGCTCCGCCAGCGCTCCGGTGGCGACCATATACTGCCGCAGCACCTCGCCCGGGCTCCAGCCCAACTGGGCAAACAGGGAGGTGAAAGCCGAGAATGCCCACACTCCAAACACCAAGCCCAGAACTCCGATTGCCGCTGTCAGTGCCATTGCCTCTTTCCTGTTGGTTCCAGTTGCCATGATCGTACCTCCTTCTATTGAATGATTTTTTCTGTTCAAGCTGTCGCCGTCGATCCTGTCAGCGGCCGGTCACCGCCGTGATGTAGCCGTTCAGCAATTCGCCTACCCCGCCGCTGTTGGCGATGCCGCCGATCAGGCAGGCAATGCCCCAGATGCCGATCAGGGCTGCCAGAACCATGATGACGCCCATGCCGACCTCGGACGTGTCCCGAGCTATCCTGCCGACGATTCCTGTCGTTTCAAGACCGGCGCTCCCTGTCCTTTCCCCGTGT
>JALHJD010000527.1 GCA_022837185.1 Desulfobacteraceae bacterium | reverse complement strand
AAACAGGCCAAAAAAATTCAGGAGGTCAGTGATATGGAATCCGTCGCCTCTTTTTTTGCCGGGCATCCCGCGGCCGCAACCCTGCTGGCGGTTTTCGTCGTCGTCATGATTCTGTATTTTATTCTGAAGAAATTCATCAAGCTGGCCGTCGTGCTGCTTTTCTTCATCCTCCTGGCCGGAGGCATTTATCTCTTCAAGGATCCGACCACCACGCCGGAAAAGATCGCCAACTCCGTCGAGACCCTGCAAACCGGCGGCAAGCAGATCGGAGAAAAGTTAAGCGGTCTGTGGCGCGACACGCGGGAACTGGCCGGCAAGGCGAAGGAAGTGCCGGCCGATCTGAACGACATGCTGGATACGGCCAGGAAAGACGTCGGAAAATGATTCTTTCCTAAGTAATGAAAAGATCATTGGTCGAGAAGTTCGGATCCGTGGTCAGATTGACGCCCATCCTTCTCAGGCCCGCCTCGTCGCCGGGCGTGGGAATATGGGTCATGTGAACTTCGCAGTTGTGCAACTCCTTTAATTTCTCCAGGGCCAGTTCCGCGGCCGGATTGGTTGTGGCGCTGATGGAAAGCGCGATGAGCGCTTCCTCCAGGTCGAGGCTCACGTTTTTTTCGTCGAGGATTTCCGTCTTCAGCTTGCCGATGGAACCGGTGATGGTGGGCGGCAGCAGCTTGATTTTATCGGGAATGCCCGCCAGGTGTTTGATTGCATGGATCACCACGCTGGAGGCGGCGTGCATCAGCGGCGAGTTGCTGCCGGTGATGATCGAACCGTCTTTCAGTTCGATGGCTGCGCCGCAGAAAATTCCCTCGTTGCCGCGGTTGCGCTGCCTTGCTTCCTCGGCCGCCTGGCGCGCCGGACTCACCGTGCGCCGGTCCTCCGGCTTGAGGCTGAAATCGCTCAAAAACAGTTCCACGCGCTGCACCGTCTCCCGGTCGGCAAATCCCATGGCGTACTCGCAGCGGTAGCGGAAGTAGCGGCGGATCATTTCCTGGCGCGCCGC
>JALHJD010000526.1 GCA_022837185.1 Desulfobacteraceae bacterium | reverse complement strand
TGGCGCCTGCCGCGGGCGTTGCCGCGGAAAAACCGCTGTGGGAAGTCGGCGTCGGCGCAGGTTTCCTGATGATGCCGGACTACCGGGGATCGGACAAGACGAGGCCCTACCTGCTTCCTTTTCCGTATGCCGTTTACCGGGGGGGCATTTTCCGTCTGGAAGACAAGCGGATGACGGCGCGCATTTTCGCCACCGACCGGGTGACGCTGGACGCGAGCGGATACGGCGCGGTTCCCGTACGCAGCGACGACAACGACGCGCGCCGGGGCATGGAGGATCTGGATCCGACGTTCGAGTTCGGGCCGGCGCTGCGCGTGAAGATCGTGCATGTGCCCGAACAGAAGTTACGGCTTACCGCGTCGCTGCCGGTGCGCGCCGTTTTCTCCACGGATTTCCGCTCCGTGCGGTATGAAGGATTCGTGGTGAGTCCCCGTCTCAATTTTGAAAAAGGCGACGTCATTCCCGGTACGGGCCTGTACCTGGGAATATCGACGGGGCCGATGTTTGCCGACTGCGGCTATCACAAGTATTTTTACGACGTGGAGCCGTATTACGCATTCGCCGGACGGCCGGCCTACAGCGCGGGCGGCGGTTACAGCGGGTCGGCGCTGACCGTGGGCCTGGGGAAAAACTATAAACAGTTTCATTTTCATGCGTTCGTCAGCGCCGATTTCCTGCGGGGCGCCGTTTTTGAGGAAAGCCCGCTTGTGAAAACGAAAACCTCCTGGATGAGCGGACTGAGCGTCACCTGGGTTTTCCTGACGTCGAAAAAGACGGTCGCGGACGAAAGCATCTATTAAAGATTTATGCCGCTTGCCCGACAAGGATACGTCATGCTCATTATTCTGACACGCTGGCTCATTATCACCGTGGCGATTCTGGTGGCTTCCGCCATCCTGCCCGGCATCCACGTGGAATCGCTTCTCACGGCGATTGTCGCCGCCGCCATTCTGGGAGTGATCAACACGTTTCTGCGCCCCGTACTCCTGATTCTGACCCTGCCTTTGACG
>JALHJD010000525.1 GCA_022837185.1 Desulfobacteraceae bacterium | reverse complement strand
GCCCGAAAAGGCCGCTTATTGATCGACTCTCTGCCACAGAGACGCGTTGCCGTTGCCGAAACCGCCGCAGAGCATGGCGACGCCGTATTTGGCGTCCTTGAAATCCGTCTTCATGATGTTGTTGAGCGTGACGATGATGCGGCAGCCCGATTCGCCCAGAGGATGCCCCAGCGCCAGCGCCCCGCCCCAGACGTTCACGTTGTCAAACGGCGCGTTTTGCGCAATGCCCAACTCGCGCAGGCAGGCCAGCGCCTGGCTGCCGAAGGCTTCGTTGAGTTCCCAGACGCCGATGTCCTTCACGGTCAAACCGGTGCGCTTCAGAAGTTTCTGCGCGGCATAGATGGGACCGACGCCCATGACGGTCGGATCGCATCCCGCCATCGCGCCTCCGGCGTATTTGATATGATAGGAAAGTCCGAGTTCATCGGCCTTGTCCCGGCTCATGAGCAGGAGCGCCGCGGCGCCCGCCGTGAGCGGCGAAGACACGGCCGCCGACACCACGCCGCCTTCCTTGAAAGGCGTTTTCATTGTAGCCATCTCTTCGAGCGACACGTTGTCGCGGATCCACTGATCCGTTTTCACCATGAACTTCGTTCCGTCTTCCTGCTCTCCTTCGATGGGAACAATTTCGTTGTCAAACTTCCCGGCATCACGGGCCGCCGCTGCCTTCTTGTTGCTCCAGTACGCCATCACTTCGGCGTCCTTGCGGTTGACTTTCCACAGCTCGGCCACCTTCTCCGCCGTGTTGCCCATCGGAAGATCCATCATATTGTAGCGATCGAGAAGTTTCGGCGTAATGTCCATGGCGAACATCATGGGAACTTTCTCCATGTCTTCAACGCCGGAAGCGATGTAGATGTCGCCCTCGCCGCACATGATGGCCCGGGCCGCGTGCTCCGTGGCTGACATGCCCGACGGACACTGCTGGTTGATTCCATTGCTCGCCACGCATTCCGGAAATCCTCCGGCCAGCCAGGCAATCCGGGCAATGTCGTTCTGCATGCCGGCCTGATTG
>JALHJD010000524.1 GCA_022837185.1 Desulfobacteraceae bacterium | reverse complement strand
GCGTGGTTTCACGGCATTGCCTCCCGATTCGCCGGCGATTTCGCTTCCGGGCGTCCGCCGCAAAAGCAGGTCTCCGGAAGGCGGTTGTTCCGCGGAGAACTCCCCGCGCATTTTCCGGGGCCCGTTCTTCCGCCCGACATGGGAAAAACTTATCCGAGAACGCGCAATAAATCAAGTCCGCGCAGGATGGGGCCGCCCGGTCCCTCAAGGCCGTGTCCGCCCGGAAGCCGGGGCTTTTCCGTCCGCGGATCTTTCTCAGCGCCTCTCAATCCTATATAATGTCATATAAACGAGATTGCGGAAACGCTGGAACGGGTTTTTCCCCGCGGCGGGCGCCGCGTCCGCGGCTGACGGCAAGGACCATGGACAGCGTCGATGACGGCATCGAACGGAAGGGAGGCTCCCGGCGGGATTTTATGCCGCTGCCGGCCCTTAGCGCGTCGTCCCGCTTCAGGAAACCGGTGAATACATGAAAAGAAATTCAACCGCCTCGAATGGAATCCGCGCGGGCGGGAACGCCGACGCCCTGGCCGCGGACTTTCTGGACAACCTCCGCTGCCTGCGGGACTGCGCCTTGGAGAACGCCAGCCGCAATGATCTGTATTTGGCCCTGTCCTACGCCGTCCGCGACCGGATGCTGATGTTGCCGACGCGGGAAATACGGCATCACGAGGAGCCGGGTCTCCGCGAGTCCGGCAAGAAAGTCGCCTACCTGTCGGCGGAGTTCCTGCCCGGTCCTCATCTGGCCAATAATCTGCTCTGCCTGGGTCTCTTTGAGGAAGCGCGGCGGGCGATGGATCTCCTGGGGATCAACCTCGACGATCTGCTCGACCAGGAGGAGGAACCCGGGTTGGGGAACGGCGGTCTGGGGCGTCTCGCCTCGTGTTTTCTCGACTCGCTGGCGACCTTGTCCATCGACGCCGTCGGGTACGGCATCCGCTATGAATTCGGGATATTCGATCAGGAGATCAGAGACGGATGGCAGGTGGAAATCGCCGATACATGGCTCAGGCACGGAAA
>JALHJD010000523.1 GCA_022837185.1 Desulfobacteraceae bacterium | reverse complement strand
TCTCCTCAAGCGGGTCCACGTCCAAGTCAAAGAGTTGTTCCAGCGGCGGTTCGGGGTCGGTGTAACGAATGTATTTCCACCGGTCTGTACGAACGCCCTCGCACCGGGGAATGGGGCGGCGGGGGGGCGACGTGTTGTACACATGTTCGTAATACCAGTCCTCACGGCCCTTCGCTTCCGGATCGGCCAGCATGGGCTGCAAGTCCATACCCTGCATGGTGTCCGATGCTGGAATGCCGGCCATGGCCAGGATCGTCGGAGCCAAGTCGATGTTCAGGGCCATCTGTTTACGTCGTCCGCGTGCAGACACTGGCAATCGCGGGTCCATGATTACCAGCGGCACCCGGATGGATTCCTCGTACATCAGCCACTTTCCCCCCAGTCCGTGTGCGCCGTCCATGGAGCCATTGTCGGACGTGTGGATGATCACTGTGTTCTTGTCCAGCCCTTGTTGCTTCAGGGCTTGCCGGATTTGACCCATGGCCAAGTCCGCCCGGCTGGTGTAACCGTGGAGCTTACGCATTGTCTCCTGATAGGCTTCCGGATTTCCCAGCCAGTTCGATTGGTTGTTGAGGCCGTTACGCACAATCTCCGGCAAGGCCTCGAAAGAGTTGGTGGTCAGATTCGTCGGCAGCGGGAATATAGTGTCGCGGTAGGGATCGGGGAATTCTGGATCCCAGTAATTCAAAGGCCCGTGTGGTTCCTTGAAGGCCATGATCAGGCAGAACGGCCGGTCCGGGTTTACCTCGTCGAGGAATGCCGTCGCCTTCTCGGTCATCACCGTGGTCAGGTAGCGTTCCTTGCCGCCCACGACCTGCTTGAACTCAATCATCTGGGGGAATCCGTACCAGAGATCGAACTCATCGGCCGGCATCGGCGGGACCTTCCCTGAAATGGGATCGCCGATGGCGTACTTGCCCAGCAGGGCTGTACGGTACCCGTTTTGCCGGAGGAGGGCGGGGAACGTCTTTTTCCATTGCCCGGCCGCGAGGGGTGTCCTGAAATCCCGCACACCGTGACAGC
>JALHJD010000522.1 GCA_022837185.1 Desulfobacteraceae bacterium | reverse complement strand
CCTTCCTATAAAACCGGCCCGCCGGAAATGCACGCGGAATTTGAAAAAAAGGAAAGGCTTCGGTTCGCAAACGGTCAGCAAAACTCTAGTGTGCCGAAACTCGCCGGATCATGAAAGTTGCGCGCGGCAAGCGGCGCCCAGGACGCCCAGTGGGGATGAGAGGTATCGTTGCCGCATTTATAAAAATTTGCCCGCCAGAGTTGTCCCGGGTGCGCCTTTGCCTCCGGAACGTAGCGGTTCAGAACCGCCAGGGGAAGGGCGAATTCCAGCGTCCAGACCGTCGGAGCCGTCATTTCGGGATCGACAAGCGTCGGAAGGCTCGACAAACGGCGGATTTGCCGATCGTCTTCGGCGGACAGAGGAACAAACGCCTTGAGGCCGGCGTCCGTCCGGGCCGAATCCGTCACGTAGGACGAAAGCAGCGCGCCGCCGCAGTTGAATTCAAAATTGAAATAGCCAAAGCCGCTTTCGGGCTGAAGAAATATTTCCACGCAGCTGTCGCGCCAGACGGGGCTTTGAAAACCGGTATGGACCGAGAGCACATAACGGTCCTCCACGCGGAAGATGCCGTAAAGCGTCTCGGTGTCGTAGAGCAGCCGGCACTCTGTGCGCGGACGATGTTTGCTCCCTTCGGGACGAAAACAGGCAATTGCAAGGGGCTTAACGGTTTCCCAGACGTGGTCTTCCCACCGCCCCGGCAGGGACGGAGGCTGTGCGGTGCGACAGACGGTATAGCGGTTTTCGTTCATCGATTTATCCGTTGCGGCCCACCCCGATTTTTGTTATGGCCCCCTCATGGACAAAGACATGCTAACGCTTGAGCGGGAAGCCGCCAGGCTGGGAATCCGTCTCGGCCCGGAGCAGCTTGACTTGTTCGATCTTTATCACAAAGAGCTCCGATTGTGGAATGCCAGAACGAACCTGATTTCTGAAAACACAACGGAAGAAATCGTCAGCCGCCACTTTCTCGATTCTCTCACGGCCGTCCCTTACGTGACGCCGCCCGACGCGCGGCTGATCGAT
>JALHJD010000175.1:2115-8690 GCA_022837185.1 Desulfobacteraceae bacterium | reverse complement strand
AGGCCATCAATTACAGCTTTACCGCAGGCAGACATTGTGACCGCCTCGGGTTGGCGGCCGATGACCCGCGGCGCATGGCCACCAGGCTCCGGAATCCGCTCAGCGAGGAACAGGATGTCATGCGCACCATGCTCCTTCCGGGCCTGCTGGAAAATCTGCGCCATAACCTGAACCACCAGAAGCCGGATGTCGCCCTTTTTGAAATCGGCAAGATTTTTTTCCAGCACCAGGAGGGAGAACTGCCGGTAGAGCGGTTTCAGCTCTGCGCGGTGATGAGCGGCAAGCGGTATCCCGATGCACCGCCCCTTTATTTCTCGGCTTGCGAGGCCGACATTTTCGACGTCAAGGGCGCGGCCGAGTCCCTTTTTACCGCCCTGGCCGTTACGGGACAGACCGGACCGATAGAATTTCTCCCGGTTTCTTCAACGGCGGAACCCTATATTCAGCCGGGAACCGAGATGCAAATCGGCGACGGAGAGAAGCGGCTGGGAGCCATCGGCACCATTGATCGGCAGGTCCTCAAACTGTTCGGCATCAAGCAGGATGTGTATTTTCTTGAATTGGACCTGAGTGCCGTCAATGAACTTCCCCGGGTGGAGAAAGTTTTCCGGCAGCTGCCCCGCTATCCCTGGGTGAAGAGGGACATCGCCCTGATCGTTCCCGAGGATGTCCCGGCCGGCAAACTGCTCAGCACCATCCGCGAACTTGACGTGGTGCACGTTGAAAATACCGAACTGTTTGATGTGTACCAGGGAAAACCCATTGAACAGGGTATGAAGAGCGTGGCCATATCCGTGACCTACCGCTCTCCGGAGCGGACCCTGGACGATGAAACGGTTGACATTGTTCATGAGAAAATTGTAAATACCCTTATGTCCCGTTTCCGGGGACGATATCGTGAGTAGCAGGAGTGATGCAATGAATGGTAATGTTACACGCAAGGAGCTGGCTGCAGCCGTCAACGAACAACTTGGTTTGTCCCAGCGGAACAGCTCTGATATAGTTGATACGGTTTTTTCGGTGCTCAAGGAATCGCTGATCGATGGAGAATCGGTTAAACTGGTGCAGTTCGGGACCCTTGCCGTTCGCGACAAGGCCCCCCGCAGGGGACGGAATCCGCGCACCGGGGAATCCATGACCATCTCCAAGCGCAAGATGGTTTCCTTCAGGCCAAGTAAACAGCTTCGGGAACGGTTGAATAAATAAATGTGAAACTGCAGGATTTCAAGGAACCGCAGATACCGGACAAGGTCTACTATCGGATCGGCGAGGTCAGCAGCCTTGTCGGAGTTGAAGCTCATGTGCTGCGTTTCTGGGAATCGGAGTTTGCCATTGTCAGGCCCCGCCGGGCCAAGTCGAAGCAGCGGCTGTACCGGAAGAAAGATGTGGAAGCCCTGCTGCTGATCAAGGAATTGCTCCACAATCAGGGGTACACCATATCCGGGGCCAGGAAAATATTGCGCCGGGAGTTGCTTTCGGGTAAATCACCCGCAGGCACTGAAAGCGAAACAGGCCCGCCGGCGCCGGTTGACCCCCGCCTGGAGGACATTAAAAAGGAACTGAAACGGATCCAGCAGCTGCTGGCCCTCAGGTCCCTGCGTTTTTAGGGAAAAATAACGAACAACTGGAATGGGTCGGGACGTAGCGCAGTCTGGTAGCGCACCTGAATGGGGTTCAGGGGGCCGGAGGTTCAAATCCTCTCGTCCCGACCAGTAATATCAAGGGTTTAGGCAATTTGCTTAAACCCTTTTTTTATTGAACCGCACCTGATGTGCAACAAGGACAAGGAAAGGAGATTAATCGATGGGGCGTACTTTCCAGGCGGCGGGTCCTTCGCCGATTGAGGCGGTCCCGCCCCGCATCAGGCAGAACCGCTGGACTTGTTAAAAAAATGCCGGTATGGTCTCTTCCTTGCATGGTCGAAAGGGAGAGAACCATCCATGCATGAATTTGTCTGCGTAGACAGCACGCTATGACTGGGGGTGCGCAATGGACCGGGACATCGACAGGTTGACAAAAGAACAGGGGAGGCATGAACGGCGCAGATTCCCGCGCTTTGCCAAGGTGCTGCACGTCAAAATGTTTGTTCATGATCCCAATGAGCCGACCAATATCGCCAACTTCAGCGCCAAGACCCTCGATTTCAGCCATGGCGGATTCCGGCTGGAAAGTCCCAGGAGGTTTGCGGCGGGCTCCATTGTCGGGTTTGTGTTTGATTATGATCTGCCGGATCATGTTGTGTCAAAAGTGGGTGAAGTACGATGGTGTCATCCCTCTCGAAAAGAAGGACGCTTCGAATTGGGCATGGCTGTTTATCCCTGAAAGGAGCCGAGCGTCATTTCTGTCATTCCGATTACGGTTTCGTTACTGTAAATTGTTGCGGCCGGCAAGGCATCGACCCGTCATGGCCGGGCCGGTTAATTTTCTTCAATCGCTTTCAGCGCATTCAGCACGATTCCGGGGGTGATGATTTCCGGCAGAATCTGCGGCGCATCCCCCGGGACTCCCGAATACAAAATGTACAATGGAACGCTGTTGCGCCCGTACCGGGCCAGGGCGCGGGTAATCCGTTCATCCCTTGACGTCCAGTCCGCCTTGAAGGACCGGATGTTCAGCGTTTTGAATTTTTCCCGCACTTCCCCGGAATTGAAGGTGACCCGTTCATTGACCTGGCAACTGAGGCACCAGGCTGCGGTAAAATCGATGAACACGGGTTGTCCTTCCCGTTGCATCAGGGCAACGGCTTCTTCCGAATAGGGTTCCCATTCGATGCCGCCGCTGTTTTGTCCCGGTTGATTCTGCCGGACAGAGTACCTGTCGATATTGGCCAGCGTGTAGGTATTGGCGCCGGCGATCAATATACACGCCAGGACCGCCGCCGCGATCCGTTTGTGCCTGGGCATGGACAGAGTTCCCCAGCGGCCGTAGATCCAGCCGCCGATGGCGGAAACAAGCAGGACGGACAGCATCAGGATCACCGCAGAGGAACCGGCCTGGAGGCCCAGGATCCAGAGCAGCCAGATGACGCTGGCCAGCAGGAGAAAGCCCATGAACTGCTTCAACGATTCCATCCAGCGGCCGGGTTTCGGGACGAATCTGAGTAACGCGGGAAAGGAGCTGATCAGTACGTAGGGCGTCGCCATGCCCAGGCCGAGGAAGGTAAATATCAGCAGGGAAGTCCAGGCCGGCTGGGTCAGGGAAAATCCCAGGGCTGAACCCATAAAAGGAGCGGTGCAGGGCGTTGCGACCACCGTAGCCGTTATACCGCTGAGGAACGAACCGCCAAAGCCGATGATTCCCCGGGTTTTACCGGCCACGGCGGTGAGCGAAGTGCCGATCTCGAACACGCCGAACATGCTCAACCCGAACAGGAACAGGAACGATGACAGGAGGACCAGGAAAACCGGGGACTGGAGTTGGAAACCCCAGCCAAGTTGAGCGCCGCCGGCCTTGAAGAGCAGCAACAGGGCCGCGAGGGTCCAGAATGACAGCAGCACCCCGGCGGTAAAGACGGCGCCGTGCTGCCATGATTTGACCTGTTCCTCCCTGGCCTGATGAACGAATCCCATGATCTTGATCGACAAAACGGGCAGCACGCACGGCATCAGGTTGAGGATCATCCCGCCGATAAAGGAAAACAGAAGCGCGAGCCAGAGGCTGGTCAAACCGGAAGAGGCCGAGCCTGCAGCCGGCAGGTCGGCTGAAAGTGGTGCGGTTATCTCCATGGCCTTCTCTGATCCGGGACCCCGCCATCCGCTTTCGCTGATCAGGATGCCCCGTACCGTATCGGGAACCGTGGGGTTCGTTTTCGCCAGAGGTATGGAGAGACGGCGGGCGTTGCCGGTCATTGCGGAGGACTGTCCGGCTGCGTCGTCAATCACATTGGCCTGATAGGGGAAAAAACGAATCGGGCCCGGCCCATCCGGCAGCCAGTCCGGCCTGACCGCCTGGAGGACCAGGTTGTTGCCGTCAAGAACTGCGTTGACCTGCCAATCGTCCGCGGTGATCGGGATCTGTGAACGGGCCAGTGCAAAAGTTTCCAGGAATTGATCATTCACTTCAGGAGGACTTGCCCTCACCCCCAGGGTGACCTCGACGTCCGCATTGCCCGGGATACAGATGTGGCCGCATTCCAGCCAGCTGACCTCGGCCTGCAGCAGGGCTGATTCCCCCGGCGGAACCGTTTGGGCAACCGAAATTTCGGTCAGCAGGAAAATCGTATCGAAATAACCGTACATCACCTGCCGTTCCTTGACGATGCGCTCAGGATAGGGCCAGCGTATCGGCCCGGCGGAAAACCCGTCGGGCAGGTGCCAGTCAATTTGAGTTGCCAGGCCAAAATCGCCGGGATTGCGCCAATAGGTGAACCAGCCCTCACGCATGGTTAACCGTACCGCCGCCCAAAATGAGCCGCCGGGTTGAACTGTTTGGACTTCCGAAATCAGCAGGGCATCGACATGCGAAACGCCGTCCGCCCGGGCGAGCATGCCAGGAGGGGACTCCAGCAGGAGACAAATGGACAGCACCAGCACAAAGAACGGTAAACGGAACCGGCGCGGCGGCGGGGAGAATTTTTTCATGGAGGATCTCGTCAGGTCAGGATTCCGGGGTTTTTCAAGTTCGAGGTGAGGTCGGCTCCCCGTCTCCGGCAACCGGCGGGGAAAGAGGCTGCAGCCGTCCTGCCACGGTTTTTTACTGTATGCATCCAGGGGGTATTTGACAATCGCTTACGGAGAAAGGCTTGCCAGCGGACGGCTCGCCGGGGAGGGAAGCTGAACCGGTAATTATCGGGTTTTGGAGAGCGGATCAATAAAGGAGGATGGCCGGAAGAGCCGTTCCATTGAGTGAAAACTAATTCCAGGAAACAACCCGGCCGTTTTCGACATAGACATTTTTGACAATCAATGATCTGTTGACCCTGATATGAATCCATTTATCCATGGACCCTGAATGCTGGATTGAATGGGGGTTGCCCCATGCCAGCCGCAGCTCGTGTTCGGTCATGCCCGGTTTGATTCGTTTCTGTTTGACGAGATCCCAGTTCCAGTCGGGATATTTCGAAACCAAGGTGTTCAGTGCCTTTTTCCTGATTTTTTCACTGTAGCTGCGGCCGGCGATTACCCCCAGGGGACCGACGGTGCAGGGACATGACAGGACTATCTGCACAAGGCCGTCATCGTCGGCATCGTTGAGTATCCCGGTTTGCTTCGAGGATTTTCCGATGGTGGCAAAAAAGAGCACAAGGCTTATAATGCCAAGAGCGATACAGCATGTCCGTGCAATCATTTTCATCCCCCCCCTCTTTGACGGGCCATACAATCTTCCCTATTAAGAAGTAACGTTTCCTTTTTGCATAGGTTACAGAGAAATATTCATGACAAGACGCCGGTGCGCCGCCTTCCATCCTTGTATTTATTGTCCGGGAAACGTAAGATAGGCAAAAGTGTGATTATTTCCCGGATTTTCAATCATGACAGAGGAGGAAGAGGACAGGTTGGCATGGAAGAAAAAATTGAAATGAAATCCATTGGCATTATCCATACGCCGTTCCGGGAACCGGAGAACATGCCGATCCAGCCAGTCGGAGCGGCCGGAGTGAAAGGGACGATTGAGATTTTTGAAGAATTTCAAGCCGGCCTCAAGGATCTCGACGGCTTCTCCCACATCATCCTGATCTACCTCTTCCACCGCAGCCAGGGCTTCGAGCTTGAGGTCGTTCCTTTCCTGGACACGCAGCACCGCGGCCTTTTTGCCACCCGCGCGCCCAGGAGACCGAACCCCATCGGTCTGTCCACCGTCCTGCTCGACGGAGTTGAGAACGGCTGCCTCCGGGTTCGGAATGTTGATATGCTGGACGGGACACCGCTCCTCGACATCAAACCGTTTGTTCCCGACTTTGACAGCCAGGCGGAGTACCGGACCGGCTGGCTTGAGCAGGCGCGGAAAACCGCCTCCGGGAAAAAGTCGGACAGCAGGTTCAGGTAGCCGCAAAAAGGCATGCGTGTGTCCCCTCGATACCCTTTTTTATGGCCGGGCCCCTGCGCGTGGTCTTTCCGCCTTCTTACCGCGCTGTTGCTGGTCCTTCCCGTTCATCCGGCGCAGACGGCAACCTTCACCGTCAATTCCGCCCACGATGTCAACGATCTCACCCCGGGCAACGGCCTTTGCGTGGCCTACCTCATTGTTAACGCCCCCTTTGTCTTGCCCTTTTGCACGCTCCGCGCCGCCGTCGAAGAAGCGAACAGCCTGCCCGGCACCGACCTGATTGTCCTGCCGCCGGGGGTCTATTCTCTCACCCTTCCGGGTTCCGGTGAGGACGCCGGCGCAACCGGCGATCTTGATATTACCGATTCCCTTGTCCTTGTCGGGGCCGGACTGGATCAAACCTTCATTGACGGCAACGGAATTGACCGGATATTTGATATCTCGGACCCCGACATCACCGTCACGGTTTCGCGGCTGACCATAACCAACGGATTTATAGCCGCCCCGGCCGAGGAGGGAGGCGGAGCGATCCGCAACCAGGGCACCTTGATTCTGAACAATGTGTCGGTCTCGGGGAACGTCGTGGAAGG
>JALHJD010000175.1:0-2023 GCA_022837185.1 Desulfobacteraceae bacterium | reverse complement strand
GGGCATATTCAATGCGGGGGGATCGATTCTCAATGTGTCGGCAAGCACCCTCCATGCCAACTCCGCGGGACGGGGAGGGGGGATGTTCAATGAGGGAGCCGGCCTCGTCCGTAACGCAACGATCAGCGGCAACCGTACGTCGCCGGGATATCCTTCGCAGGGTGGAGGCCTCCATAACGCCGGCCGCCTGGACCTGGTCCAGAGCACCATCGCCCGAAACACTTCCTCCATGGGCGGGGGTATGCATAACGGAGGCACCCTGAACATGATCAATACCCTGTTGGCGGATAATGCGGGCTCGAACTGCAGCCTGTCCGCTCCGGTCAACTCCCTTGGTTTCAATCTTGACGGCGACGGGACCTGCGGCCTGGGAGGGGAGGGCGATCTGGAGAGGGTGGACGCACAACTTGAGGAGTTGCGTTTTTCCGGCGGACCGACCAGGACCCATGCCCTGCAGGCCGGCAGTCCGGCGGTGGACGGCGGAAAAAATCTTTTCGATCAGGGTATTGCAACCGATCAGCGCGGGGTAGCCCGTCCCCAGGGGGAAGCGTTTGATATCGGTTCCTTTGAGATGGTGCAGTTTTCCCTGGTTCCTTTTCTTGTGCCGCTGCTGCTCGAACAGGCAGACTGATGCCGTGGCCGCGGCCGGACCGACCCGGCATTCCCACAGCCTTCGGGCCGCCTGAATCGCTGTCACTCCGTTGATGGAGTGGAGGAGAGCAATTCCGCCTGTTCTTCGCTGTTGCCGTACAGTCGGCGCAGCAGGTTTTTTTCTTCTTCGGTCAACGGCAGGAAGCGGGGTTGGGATGAAGCGAAGTCTTCCGGCCGGCAGGGCGCCGGCCGGCCGCACATGAGTCTGGTCTCGTCGCTGTTGTGTCCGAGGCCGATGATATGGCCCATTTCATGGGCGATGACGTTGCGGGTGACGTTGGGCAGGGAAAGGGGATGGACTTTGTCCGATTTGATGACGATCACCGCCCTGCTTCGTTCCTCCCAATGCTCAGTAAAGGAGACGATGTCGGCATCGCTCAGTATGATCAGCAGATCATGCTCCATGTCCCCCATAAATGACGGGTAGGGCAGGGTTTCGTGGCTGCGGAGCTTGCCGGCGCTCATTTGCGTGAGGGCTGCCTCGAGTTCGGACAGCGGTCGCTGGTGTACCGCGCCGAACTGCAAAGGGGCGCCCGCCTCGGCGAGAGCGGCGTTCCAGAAGCGGATGGCCTCATACACCAGGGGTATCCGGCGATCGTCGACGGCGGCGCAAAGACAAATATCGATGGCGCCGTTCCATGGCGCCGGGCTGGCAGGGGCTGCGAACAGAATGAATCCTGGGGCGCTCATCACCAGCAGAGTTTTCAACAGTCGTCGAATCATCTCCCTGTCCCTCACTGCTTCGCCGATTTTGCCAAAAACCGGCAGTCCAGGCCGGCCGGCGGGCAAGGCCCGTCAGGCCCGCTTTCATTATGAGCTGTTTGTCCTTCACACCGCAACATAATTCAGGTAAAAGAAACTGTGGCCCGCACACATGAGCCACCGGGAGCAAAGAAATCAGGAGGACGACATGACCGAAGAGACACCACCCAAAGGCGCAATCCTGCAGCGGGACAAGCAGACCTATGCCATCGTGCCGAGGATACCCGTCGGCATGGCGACCCTCGATAATTTCAGGGAAATAGCCCGTGTCGTGGAGAAGTACGGCATCCCGATCATAAAAATCACCTCCGGCCACCGTCTGGCCCTGGTCGGCATGAAGGCGGAGGTCATCGACGATATCTGGCGGGATTTGAAGATGGATCCCGGCATGGCCACCGAGCTGTGCCTGCACTATGTCCAGGCCTGCCCCGGCAACGCGGTGTGCAAGTTCGGCGTCGGCGACTCCCTTGGGCTTGGCAGTGAAATCGAAAAATTTTTTCTGGGCATGGAACTGCCCGCAAAGGTAAAGATAGGCGTATCCGGCTGCCCCTTCTGCTGCGGCGAGAGTTTTGTCAGGGATGTCGGGATGTTCGCCAAAAAAAAGGGGTGG
>JALHJD010000521.1 GCA_022837185.1 Desulfobacteraceae bacterium | reverse complement strand
GGAAAAAACCGCTCAGTGTCATGCAGACGGCCGCGAGCAGAATAAAAAGAACGCGGTGCGACGTGGTCTGCGACAGCTTGAATCCCAGCGGCCAGCCGATTTCCAGCACAGCGGCAATGAGCAGATACAACCACCCGCGCGTCATCTTTTTCTCCTTCCGCCGGCCGACTTGGGGAATCTCTCAGAAATCATAGCGCGCGCTCACCTGCGCCCAGTGCCCCTGGGCCATCAACAGCATTTCACAGACTTCCCGCACGGCGCCCTTTCCGCCCGGCTGGACCGTGACAAAGTCGACGGACCGCTTGACCACATCAAGCGCGTCGGCCACAGCCGCGGAAAACCCGACCATTTTCAGGACGGGGATATCGACGATGTCGTCACCCATGTAAGCGATCTCCTCCGGCGCCAGGCGGTTTTTTTCCAGAATCGTCGCCAAAACCTCTTTCTTGTTGAGCGCCCCCTGGTACACTTCCGAAATCCGCAAATCGCGGGCGCGGTGCTCGACTACGGCCGAGGTCCGGCCGGTGAGAATGGCGACCTGGATGCCGTGCCGCTGAATCATGACCAGGCCGTGCCCGTCGCGGACGTTGAATTTTTTCATTTCCCGGCCGTCGCTGTCCATGAGGATCCCGCCGTCCGTCATTACACCGTCCACGTCCAGAATCAACATCTTGATCTTGGCAAGTTTTTCCGAAATTTTCTTCTCCAGCATGAATATCCTCCCAACGGCGGTCTAGCGGCCTTTTTTCACCAGCCTGTCGATTTCTTTGAGCGTCGTCAGCAGCGCCTCGAGCGAATGCAGGTAAAGAGAATTCGCTCCGTCGCAGAGCGCCTGCTCCGGATCCGGATGGACTTCCATGAAGATGCCGTCAACGCCCGCGGCCACAGCCGCCCGCGCCAGATACGGCACCATGTCGCGCTGGCCCCCCGAGGCCGTGCCCATTCCGCCCGGGAGCTGCACCGAGTGCGTGGCGTCGAAGATCACCGGAAAACCCATCTGCCGCATGATGGGCAGAGAGCGGACATC
>JALHJD010000174.1 GCA_022837185.1 Desulfobacteraceae bacterium | reverse complement strand
TGGACGCCGTTTTGGAGGCGATCGTCAGACTGCTGCCGCCGCCTTCGGGCAGCATCGACAGTCCCCTGCAGGCCCTGATCTTTGACGCCCAGTACGACTCCTACCGGGGAACCGTCATCTCCTGCCGGATAGTGAACGGCGAGTTACGGCCGGGGGACCAGATCATGTTCATGTCCAACAATGCCACCTTCCGGGTCGAAGAAGTGGGAATATTCCGCGTCCGCCGCATCCCCTGCAAAAAGCTCTCCGCCGGCGAGGTCGGCTATGTCATTGCCGGAGTCAAGACCGTTTCGGACACCCATCCCGGTGATACCATCACCCATGCGGACGAACCGTGCTCCACTCCGCTGCCCGGTTTCCGCGAAGTGCAGCAGGTGGTCTTTTCCTCAATATATCCGGTATCGACCGACGACTATGAAGACCTCGCCACGGCCCTGGAAAAACTCAAACTGAACGATGCGGCCCTGACCTTCCAGAAGGATTCCTCGGCCGCCCTGGGCTTCGGATTCCGGTGCGGCTTTCTCGGCCTCCTGCATCTCGAGGTTGTCCAGGAGCGGCTGGAGCGTGAATTTGATATTCCCCTGGTCCTGACCGTTCCCTCGGTCCGCTATTATTTTCATCTGACCAACGGACAGAAGCTTGAAGTGGACAATCCCGCCTATTTTCCCGATCCGGGCTCCATCGAGTACATCGAGGAACCGTTCATCAAGGCCACCATCCATATCCCTGAACGGTACATGGGGGCGCTGATGACGCTGTGCATGGAACGGAGGGGAGAAAACAGCCACCACCATTATCCCGTGCCCGGCCGCATCGAGTTTACCGTCGAACTGCCTCTGGCTGAGGTCATTTACGACTTTTATGACCGGCTCAAGTCCATCACCCAGGGGTACGGTTCCTTCGACTACGAACTCATCGATTATCGTCAAAGTGATCTCGTCAAACTGGACATCCTGGTCAACGGGGAAGTGGTCGACGCCCTGTCACAGCTCGTCCATCGTACCCGGGCGCGGGAGCGGGGACTCAGGGCGTGCGAGCGCCTCAAGGAGGAAATACCCCGCCACATGTTCAAAATCGCCATCCAGGCCGCCATCGGCGGCACCATTATCGCCCGCACCAATATTTCGGCGCTGCGCAAGGACGTAACGGCAAAATGCTACGGGGGGGACATCTCGAGAAAACGCAAGCTGCTGGAAAAGCAGAAAGCCGGCAAAAAGAGAATGAAGACCGTCGGCAACGTTGATATTCCGCAGCGGGCCTTTCTGTCGATACTCAAGGCCGATCAGGACTGACCAGCGTCGTACCGGCCCCGCGGGGGCGGCACAGCCAGGCCGGCGGCCCGCCGGAATCAGTTATTCTGCGTGAGATGCTGGACCTTGGCATGCTGAAGAGGGCAGCCGGAGTCGACATGGATGCCTTTGCGGTGCATGATCTGGATGATTTCTTCTTTGCTGAAGATGGATTCCTTCTGCTTGATGACGTAGACGATGCAGTCGGAGCAGATATGGGCTGAGAAGGGATCGATTTCCCGCATGATTTCCCAGCAGGGTCGGTTCGATTTGTAAGCGGGACACTGTAAGGCGTTCTCGGGGGTGCATTGCATGATTTCCCAGCAGGGCCAATCGGTTTTTACCGGCATCTGATCCCTCCTTCCAGCTGTCCTGGAGCTTTATGTGCGACGAACGAAGTGTGGTACTGAATGAATTTCAATATCAATTGAAATACGTTTTTAAAATTATCATTTTTCAGAATAAGATGCAAGGACCGTCTTCAGTTCCGCCACCCCCAGGCCCGTTTTTGCGGAAAAAAGGATGCGGCGGGCGGGCTCCAGGTGCAGGGCGGCATCCAGCGCCGCGGCGTTGGCGGTCCTTCTGTTGCCGGTGAGCTTGTCGGCTTTGGTATACACAACGACAAAGCTCAGGCCGTTATGCCGCAGCCACTCGATAAGGCTCCGGTCCTGGTCCTTCAGCGCATGGCGGATATCGATGAGCACAACAACACAGGCGAGGTTGGGACGGTTCGCCAGATACCCGGTGGTCAGTTCCCGCCAGGAGGAGCGCATGTCCAGGGAAACCCTGGCAAAACCGTAGCCGGGCAGGTCAACGAGATAGAGGGCCCCGTCCACCAGAAAAAAATTGAGGCACTGGGTTTTGCCCGGCCTGGCGCTTGTCTTCACCAGATCGCGCCTGTTGACCAGCCGGTTGATCAGGCTCGACTTGCCCACATTTGACCGGCCGGCGAAAGCGATTTCCGGAAGGAGCGGATCGGGCAGGTTCTTGAGGTGATAGACGCTCCGGAAAAAGCCGACGTTGCCGAAATTCACCCATCCGCGCGGGCGCTCTTCTTCAGGACCGGCCATCTCCGGTCTAGATGAGTTTGTTGAGGGAATATTCGACAATGCCCTCGGCTCCCAGTTTCTTGATCCTGGGCACCAGGTCCCTCACTTGGTGCTCGGAGATGACCGTTTCCACCGAGAACCAGTCCTGCTTGTACAGCTGCGCCACGGTGGGAGCCGTGACGCTCGGCAGCAGTTCGATCAGTTCATCGAGCATCGTGTGGGGCACGTTCATCTTCAGCCCGACTATCCGGTCGGCCCGCAGCGCGCCCTGAAGGAGCATGGAGATATTTTCGATTTTTTCCCGCTTCCAGGGATCGGCAAAGGCCTTTCTGTTGGCGATCAACTGGGTGTTGGACTGCATCAGTTCATAGATGACCCGCAGGCCGTGGGCCCGGATGGTCGACTCGGTTTCCGTGACCTCGACAATGGCGTCGGCCAGTCCGGAAACGGCCTTGGCTTCGGTCGCTCCCCAGGAAAAAACGACATCGACGTTGATGTTGCGCTCGGCAAAAAAACGGCGGGTTACGTTGACCAGTTCGGTGGAGATGGTTTTGCCCTCGAGATCTTCCAGGCGTTCGATCTTTGAATCACCGGAAACGGCGATGACCCATCGGGTGGGCTTTTTGCTGACCTTGGAGTAAACGAGGTTCGCCACCACCTCCACATCGGAATCATTCTCCAATGTCCAGTCCTTGCCGGTAATGCCGGCATCCAGCATCCCGTCTTCCACGTACCGCGACATTTCCTGGGGCCGGCAGATCGAACAGGATAATTCGGGGTCATCGACTTCGGGGAAATAATTTCTCGAAGTCAGTTTGATCTGCCAGCCGGACTTGTCGAACAGTTCGATGGTCGCCTTTTCCAGACTGCCTTTGGGTATGCCGATTTTCAATATGTTCATATTCCTGTTGCGCCTCAGTGCTAAGAAAAATTTATCCGTAAACCTTGCCGGGGTCAAAAACGGGTTCAGCGGTCAAGGCCAGCGAATCGCCATCGACCCGGCGGAAGAAACAGCTCCTGTACCCCTTGTGGCAGGCCGCCCCGCCCAGCTGCTCGACCTTAAAAACAACCGTATCCTCGTCGCAGTCGACCAGGATCTCCCTGATCAACTGGACGTGCCCGGACGATTCCCCCTTGAGCCAGAGCTTGTTCCTCGACCTGCTCCAGTAGTGAGCCTTGCCCGTGGCCAGGGTCATATGCCACGACTGCTCGTTGATATAGGCAAGCATCAGAATTTCACCGGTCAGATGGTCCTGGACGATGGCCGGCAGCAGCTTGTCATCGGACTTGGAAAAATTGAGTTCGATCATCGGTTTTCTTCCGGGTTGCCGGGGACATCCGGCCCGTCGCCGGACTTGTTCTGTCCGCGGCGGGAGGATTTCCCTCTTTCCCTTTCCAGATAATATATGATGCAGGATGTCCTGTACTTGCAGTAATCACCGGGGTGCCTGCACACCGCTGTTTCAGGTGACATCCTTTCCTTGTATTTGAAGCATTCAAGTTCCATGGGGACTGGTCCTGAAAACAGGAAAAAAGTACAACATAGGTATGCGCTGCGGCATCCTTTGTCAAGACCCGCGGCGGGTTTTCTCCCCGGCGGCGGTCCGACGGACGGCCTCTTCCCGGAACGGAACCCCCTGCCCCTGAAATTTTATCCGGCGGCCGGCCAGGGCGCCTCTTTTTCCTCAACAAGGTAGCAGAATCTGTCCCATTGCGCCACATGTCCGCTCACGGGGCAGCGGAGGGTGACCTTTTTTTCATCGATACCGACCACTTCCCAGTCGCCTTTGCGGGGACCGTCGACGATATGGATTTTCAGACCCACTGTAAAAGGATAACGGGTAAAAATAACAACATGTTCACTCATGGCCGTTCCTCGGTAAAGTACAGACCTCCGACGCGGTCGGCGGCATGGTGCTGGAAAAGCCGACACCCTTATGATACTGTACGGATTATTTTCATCAACCAGGAATCGAACAACCATGTCCAGCGAACAGACCGGCGATAAGGGTTTTTCCCGCTTATACGACATAATCCTCCGTCTTCGCGGTGAGGACGGTTGTCCGTGGGACATCCGGCAGTCGCCCGAAAGCATACGCAGATACCTGCTGGAGGAAACAGCGGAGCTGGCCGAGGCCATAGACAGCCGGAACCAGGATGATATCCGCGAGGAGATCGGCGACCTGATGTACATTCTGACCATGCTGATACGCATGCACGAGGAACGGGGAATGTTCACCTGCGAGGATGTGCTGGCCGCCATTGCGGAAAAAATGATCCGCCGCCATCCCCATGTTTTCTCCGGCCTGAAGGCCGGCAGCGACAGCGAAATGCGGCGCCAATGGCAATTCATCAAAGATCAGGAAAAAAACAGCCGGACATAAAAGGGTGTCGTCCCTTCCCGCCATCGGTCCGCAACAGCTGCGCATTGCCGCCAATGGAAATATTCTATTGACAGTTCGGTCATTTTGGTGTTGTATTTTTAATTCAGCTATAACCTTCTCGCTCTCCCCCACCGGATCGCAGCGAGGGCCTAATGACCATGAGGAGGAATCATGAGACGTTACGAAACAACGTACATTCTCCGCCCAAATCTGGGCGAGGAACAGTTTTCCGAGATCATCGACCGTACCAACGGCATCATCGGCAATGACGGGGGCACCATCATTCATCTGGAACGATGGGGCACCAGAAAACTGGCCTACGAAATCAACAAGGAAACATCGGGGCACTACGTGTACTGCGATTACGCCGCTCCCGGAACGACCGTCCAGGAACTTGAACGCATTTTCCGCATCGACGACCGCATTCTCCGCTACCTGACCGTCAAGCTTGAAGAATCCATCGACCAGGAAACCATTGCCAGGGAAGTAGAGCGCGTTGCCGCTGCCGCGGTTGCCAGGTCGACGGCTTCTGTCCGTGAGGACGAGGAAGAAACCGAGGTGGAATCCGGGGACGATGAAGACCTGGAAGAGGACGCTTCCGACAAAGAGTGATGACCGAAGCGGTCGAAGAGATGATCCCACACACGATAAAGGAGTTGAACAATGCCCCCGCGTAAACGAATGTTCAGACCACGCGTCTGCCGGTTCTGCACGGAAAAGGAAATGGTGATAGATTACAAGGATGCCAAGACGTTGAGAAACCTGGTGACGGAACGGGGAAAGATCATTCCCCGCCGCATTTACGGCACCTGCGCCAGGCATCAGCGCCAAGTGACCGAGGCGGTCAAGCGGGCCAGGCACCTCGCCTTGATTCCCTATTCCGGTCAGATACAGTCCTGATGCCCTTTCAGCATCATGGGGGCGCATAACGGCGCTGGACGAAGGGGGTATTTACTCAGGGGACAGACGGTACTGCTGGCGGCAGCCTTTTTGCTGCCGGGGATCGCGCCTTCTATTTTCGGCTGGCTGAACGGCCTGCTTGCCATTCCCGTGTTTCTGCTGCTGTACCTGTACGGGATCAATCAGGGTTCCCTGTATATCAGAAACGGCGCCCTGTTGGCCGTTGCCGGCGCCATCCCGATGCACATTCTGCCGCTGGTCCTCTTTTCGCTGACGTTCATCCCGCTGGGCTACAGCTTGAACAAAAGCGCCGTGGCCGGGGAAAATGAATGGAGAACCGGAGCAAGAGGGAGTCTGATCCTGGGCGGCAGCTGGCTGATTTTCTGGGCTGTTTACGGCGCCCTGGAGGGAATGAATCCCTATACCGGCCTCCTGCAGATGCTGGACGCCGGCTTCGCGCAGGCGAAAGAATATTACCGGACCAGCGGTGAGCTTCCCGCCGAGGCGCTTCTGCAGCTCGAACAGGTCATTGACGGGGCGCGGGCGCTTGTGCCGAAAATCCTGCCGGGCCTGCTCTGCTGCACGGTGATCCTGACGGTCTGGCTCAATTTGATCGGCAGCAGTAAAATTGTTGACAGGATCCGGCCGGGGCAGGCGCCCTGGCGGAAGTACAGCCTGTGGCGGCTGCCGGATCACCTGGTCTGGTTCGCCATCGCTTCCGGTACGCTCCTGCTGCTTGATCTCGGCATCTTGAGCACCATTGCGCTCGGTGTGGTTCTGGTTTGCGGACTGCTCTATTTTTTTCAGGGATTGGCGGTCTTCCTCCATCTGCTGGAAAGGTGGAAGGTCCCCCTGTATTTTCGAATCATAATCTACGCCGTACTGATACTGCAGAGCTACGGCCTGCTCCTGTTGACGATATTGGGCCTTGCCGACGTCTGGGTCGATTTCAGGCGCCGGCCGCATG
>JALHJD010000520.1 GCA_022837185.1 Desulfobacteraceae bacterium | reverse complement strand
GAGGACGTCGCATTCGTCGATGTCCATTTTGTTGCCGATGGAGCAGGCCTTGCCCACGCCAACGGCGCGTTCGCTCATCAGATCGGCCAGAAATCCGGCTGAGAGCATGCCGCTTTGCACGATCATGGAAATGCGGCCCGGAACCAGGCCGTCGGCGTACACCTTGGGATGCATGAAGGTGAAAAGAAACTTCCGGGGAATGTCTACGAGCCCCATGCAGTTGGGCCCCCACAGGCGGATGCCCGCCCGGCGGGCCGCAGCCAGACAGCGCTCCTGCAGCGCGCGGCCTTCGGGGCCGGTTTCGGCAAATCCCGCGCTCTCGATGATGACGCGCCGGATGCCCTTGCGCCCGCAGGCTTCAATCTGCGCGGGGACGGCGGGGGCGGGCACGATCACCAGGGCGAGGTCCACGGGATCGGGAATATCCTCCACGGCGGGAAAGGCGCTGAGGCCCGAAATTTCGGAGTGGTTGGGATTGACGGGATAAATTTTTCCCGTATAGCCGTAAAGCAGGTTGGCGATCATCTGGGCGCCCAGGCTGCCCTCGCGGGGGCTGGCGCCGATCACGGCAATAGACGCGGGAGAAAAAAATGTTTTCATGAGGCCTCGCTTAAAAATAAAGTTGAATCCGGTGAAGCGGCACTTTGTTACCATATTGAGGAAATCTGTCAATGCGTTTGTCTTCCCGGCCCGCGCGGCGCGTCTGTCCGGATCATCAATCGGTTTGATCTTTTGCGGAGAATATTGTAAATCAGCGGCATGAAGGAAAAAAACGTTTCTCCGACCGCCTATGCCGGAATGGCGCTGATTGCCGACCCGATTCACTCGTACGCTGTTTTCACGGTGCCCGAGGACCGGAACCCGGCGGAAAAAACGGAAAAGGATCTGATCGATTCCCCCTGGATGCAGCGGCTGCGCCGCATTTACCAGCTCCAGAGCGCCCGCTGGGTGTATCCGGCGGCGGAGCACACCCGCTTTCAGCATTCGCTGGGAACGATGCACGTTGCCGGGGAATTTGCCCGCCACCT
>JALHJD010000173.1 GCA_022837185.1 Desulfobacteraceae bacterium | reverse complement strand
ATTTCCACAAGGCTCTGTCCAGAAAACCAGGTGGGATTGCGGCGGCTGCGAAGGGTTAATCCATTTCGAGTACAAAAAGGATAAGGATTTTTCCACGCTGCAGATGAAGCTGCTCGAAGAAGCTGAAGCAAAGCGCCGGAAACAGCATCTTCAAAAGTACTTCGGGGTTCTCCGTAAAATCAAATTATTTGATCCTCTCGAAGACGATGCCCTGGCGGACATTACCCTGCTCCTCGACTTCAAGACCATTCCTTTTGGCAAGCTGGTCGTCAAGAAAGGATCTCCCGGCACCAATTTTTTCATAATATTGGAGGGCCAGGTCGAGGTGAGAACGGACAGCGGCTCTCAACTGGCCGTCCTTGGGGAAGGGGAGATGTTCGGAGAAATCAGCCTGCTTTCGGCGCAGCCGTTTTCGCACACGATTGTTTCCCTCAACACCGTGAAGCTGGCCCTGCTCAGCATAAAGAATTTTAAAGAAATTCTGAAAAAATATCCGGTGCTGCAGATGTTTTTGTTCAAGCTGCTGGTAGACCGCGCCCAGGAAATGACGTTCAAATCGGGGAATATTGCCTCGGGCATGACCGGCGAACTTTCCGAAATATCGCCCGTTGACCTGTTCCAGTTGATTAATGCCGCCCGGAAAACAGGGACCATGGACATTACTCCGGAAAAAGGGCGAGGAATGGTCTTTTTCAGGGAGGGCGAAATTGTCTACGCCGGTTACCAGAAGTTGCGCAAAAAGGAAGCCGTTTACGCAATCATGGGGCTGAAGAGCGGACATTTCAGCTACATCAAAGGGATTCCCGATGTCCTCGGCAACGCGCCTCCCCTTGGAGATTTCATGGGATTGATGATGGAAGGAGTGCAGAGCATAGATGAAAATCAGTGAAGTTTCCCCGAAAACCAAGCCAATGGATGTGCAGTCTTTCCCGGCATGTATTTCCTCGCATAAGCCGCATATCATTCCGCGACTCTCTACACACTTCTCACGTTCGGTTCCGGTTGCGAACAATTCACGTCACATCTGAGGCGTTCCCGCAGTTCCGGTTCATACTATATCCCTGCCGGTTGTGGTTGCCATCAGGCGCCCATGCTTGACGCCCTTGGTTCCGATCATCTCTTCCGCCAACTGCTTGATCTTCCCTGCCTTACCCTTGATAACCACCACCTCCAAGCAATGATGGGCGTCCAAATGGACATGAAGGGCGGAAACAATTTCCTGGTGATGGGAGTGCTGGTGCTCAATAAGTTTATCAGATAGTTCTCTGGTGTGGTGGTCATAGAGCAAGGAAACGGCGCCTACGGCCTCTTCGTCTTCGTGCGACCACTGCTCTTCCACCAGGGCATTGCGGATCAGATCCCGGACGGCCTCGGAGCGGTTGCTGTATCCCTTGACCTCAATGAGTTTGTCAAAGCGTTCCAGCAATTGGACATCCATGGAAACCGAGAAACGAACAAGCTCAGCCATATTTCCTCCTTGTCGGTATCGTGCCTGTGAATAACCATTGGGGAGAATCATACCCCGACCCAACAGATTATGCACATATACCATTCAAGGCCCAATCCATAAAGAACAGCGTGGGGAGAAATCAAGTCCGCGTCGCAGGGAGATTTCTCCGGGCAGTCGACAGGACGGCATTGTTCTTCGCACAGCCGGTATATTGCCGATGACTGGTGGCAATCATATTTTCTTCAATAAAGTGTTGACGGCTGACCGTGACAGTGCTAATGGTAATACAAATCAGCAATTCGTAACATTTCGTTCCCGTTAAATGATTTTATGCAAAATTTACTAAGAGGAACCCATGCTTCCGAAGCACATTCTGTTCCAGGCCGTTGGCCTGACCTGTCTGTTGGGACTGTCGGCAACCGGGCACGCCCATTTCGGGGCAGTCATTCCCTCGGATGACATCATCAGCCAGGAAGACGGCAGAAAGATTGAAATCGCCGTCAAATTCATTCATCCAATGGAACGCCATTATATGCATATGGCAAAGCCGAAGCAGTTCGGCGTTCTCCAGGCAGGCCGGAAAACCGACCTGCTCCCCGCCCTGACCGGGACAAAAGGGAAGGCTCCTGACCAGAATGAAGATTTTACTGCCTGGAAAACAGAATATGAGATAAAACGGCCGGGCGACTACACCTTCTACGTGGAGCCGGCTCCGTACTGGGAGCCGGCGGAAGATGCGTTCATCGTTCATTACACCAAAGTCTGTGTCAACGCCTTCGGACTGGAGGCAGGATGGGATGAAGCCGTCGGCCTGGAAACCGAGATCATCCCCCTGACCAGGCCATACGGCCTGTGGACCGGCAATCTTTTCACCGGGCAGGTCCTGGTCAATGGCAAGCCGGCGGCAGGAGCCGAAGTTGAGGTTGAATATTTGAACGAATCGCCGGGCAACCCTTCAATCGTCGTACCGCCCGGCGACCCCTTCGTCACCCAGGTGGTCAAGGCGGATGCCAACGGAATTTTTTCCTATGCCATGCCCAGGGCAGGGTGGTGGGGATTTGCCGCCCTCAGTGAAGCGGAGTGGAAACTGGAACGGGACGGGGTTGAAAAAGCGGTTGAGATCGGTGCGGTCTACTGGGTCCATGCAACCGATATGAAGTAGTTAAAAATGTATTCTTGCCGGCGGAGGCTCCTCTTCTGCCGGCAATTGCAAAGGAATCCTCATGCGCAATCACCTGTCCATATTCCTGTGGGCACTTGCATTTTTTCTTGGCACCGTACATGTCGCCCTTGCCCACAAGGTCAACATTTTTGCCTACGTCGAAGGAAACACGGTCTTTACGGAAAGCTATTTCCCTGATGGAAAGCCGGTTGAGGGGGGCGTGGTCGAAGTTCAGGACCAAAAGGGCGTTACCCTTGTGGAGGGAAAAACCGATGAAAAAGGCCTGTTTCATTTTCCCCTGCCGAAAAAGGAAGATCTGACCATCATTTTAAACGCCTCGATGGGCCATAAAAACACCTTTCTGCTGAAAGGATCGGAGATGTAACAGCCTTATGCAGAAGAACTTCCGGGCCCCGGTTCCCTGTTTTCTTGTTTTTTTCACCATTATCTTCCTTTTTCATGCACCGATACCTCTGGCCGGGGCGGATGAAGGAACACCGGAAGCAGTGCATGACGCGATTGCGGCAAGCTCCGAGGACCCGGAAAATTGCCGTGAAGTCATGGCCCTGTTGAAGGAACATGAAGCCAGGCTCACCCGGGAGTTGAGGACAATCAAAAGGGAGATCGCCGCCCTGAACCAGGCTGTCGAGGAACCGGGGGTAAGAGATGCCGTTGCCGGGATCGGCTATATTCTCGGCCTTTTCGGGATAGCGGCCTTCATGGCCTCCCGCAGAAAAAACCGCAATCCCGAAAAGTGAGCCATGCATATATCCGACGGAGTCCTTCCCACCACCATTTCCCTGGCCGCTTATGCCGCAACCGCGCTGGGAGCAGGTCTGAGCCTGAAAAGGATCAGACAGGAGGATCTGCCGAAAATCGCCGTTGTCACCTCTTCCTTTTTTGTGGCCTCCCTCATCCACCTGCCGCTGGGACCAACCAGCGTCCACCTGCTGATGCCCGGCATCGTCGGGGCGCTTCTCGGGTCCGCCGCTTTTCTGAGCATTGCCGTGGGACTTTTTCTGCAAAGCATCCTTTTCCAGTTCGGCGGTCTCACCGCCCTGGGGGCCAATGCCATCATGATGGGCCTGCCCGCCCTGTTCTGCGGTTTTCTTTTTCAGGCGATCCGCGGCACCACCCTCCTGCGCAATACCATTGCCGGCGCCCTGGCAGGCGGCCTGGGCATTCTGCTTGCCGCCGCTCTTCTCGCCGCCTTTCTCTATACCAGCGGCGAAGACTTTATCGGGGTGGCGAAGCTTGCCCTGGCCGCCCATATCCCTGTGATACTCATTGAAGCGGCTGTTTCCGCCTTCACGGTCTCTTTTATTTTCCGGGTCAAGCCTGAACTGCTTCACTCGGTTCTGCGGTAGTCCTGCATTTGGAGCACCCATCCAATCAATGCCATGACTGAAACCCTTCCCGAATCCACGATCTCCATCCATCTCTCGGGCATGGCATTGATTCTGCCGGCATCCCTGGTGGTTCTGTCAGTGGCGATCCTGCTGGCCGTTCTCTTTCTGAAGAAAAAGAAGACTCCCAGCAAAGGTCCATCGGACTGGTCCATCCCCACCCTCGACAAGCATGCCGATCGCGATTCTTTCTTTCATAACTGGAATCCGGCGGTGAAAGTCGCCGCGCTTCTCCTGTACTGCTTTCTGGTCGTCTCCCTCAAGACCCTTGTCTGCAGCGCCGCCGCCCTCATGATCTCGATCCTTGCCGTGTATTCCAGCAGACTTCCCTGGCGGCGCAGCCTGCAGCGTCTTGCCGCAATGTCCGGTTTTCTGATCATGTTTCTCCTGGTGCTCCCTTTTACCAGCAGGGAACAGCCGGGGGAAATTCTCCTTATCTTCCCCCTGTTGCCCGGCTTCCCCTTTCACCTGAACGGGTTCCTCCTTGCCCTGACCATTGTCGTCAAGGCCTGCGCCATAGCCCTGCTGATGGAACCGATGCTCGCTACTTCCTCCCTTTCCGCGACCCTGCACGGCTTCTCCCGCATCGGGATTCCTTCCCCCATCATCCAGATGATCCTGCTCAGCCATCGCTACATCTTCGTCTTCCATCAAGAGCTCCTCCGCATGCTGCGCAGCATGAGGGTTCGCGGTTTTACCGCCAGGACGGACATCCTGACCATGAAAACCATGGGCAATTTCTTCGGGATGCTGTTCATCAATTCCTATGACCGCACCCAGAAAGTCTACGAGGCTATGCTCTGCCGCGGATATAGGGGGAATTTTCCAGCCTTTCACACCCTGGAAATCAATGGAAAGGATTTGGCCAAAGGGGGGATGTGGATTATGATCGGTTTCATTCTTCTCTTCATTGAGCTGATGCCCTCCTTCCCTTCACCGTGAGTGCTCCAGCGCAACTTTCACCCTTTCGGTCTGAACCCTTTATGCATCTCGCCGACAACGGTTATCACGGATACGGCCCTGCCGCCGGCGAACTTCTTTTTCAGGTAGAGGGCCTGTCTTTTGTCTATCCCGACGGAAATCAGGCTCTTGCCGACATAGCCTTTTCCATTGGCAAGGGGGATCGCCTTGCCCTGGTCGGCAAAAACGGTTCCGGCAAATCGACCCTGGTCAAACTTCTCAACGGCCTGCTGCCGCTGCAGAAAGGCTCCATCCGTTACCGGGGAAGGGAAACCGGCCCGTCCTTCCAGCCGGTCCCGCGCCAGGAAACAGGCATCCTCTTTCAAGACCCTGAAAACCATCTCTTCTGCAACACCGTCTTTGAAAATGTGGCATTTGGTCCGATGAATCAGGGGTGCTCGCGCGATGAAGTGGAAGAGCTTGTCCGGGGATGCCTCGAAACCGTCGGCTTGGAAAAACTGATGTATAAACCCGCCCATCTTCTCAGTTACGGCCAGAAAAAAAGGGCGGCCCTGGCCTCCATTCTGGCCATGAAACCCGAAGTCCTGATCCTTGACGAGCCGACTGCCAATCTTGACCCCAGGCAGGAAAGGATTCTGCAGGAACTGCTGGCCGGATTTCCGGGCACCCTCATCATCATCGACCACGACCTGCTCTTTCTGTACGATATCTGCGACCGGGCCATTGTCCTTGCGGACGGCAGGGTCCATCATGACTTCAGCATCAGGGAACTGGTGTCCAGCCAGGATTCCCTGAAGGAACACGGGCTCGATTTCACCTTTCGCTTTGCCTGTTGCGGGGGAAGGCATGAAAACACACCGATAGTACCGCACCATCATCATCATCTCTCCCATGACCACGGCCGCAACGGGGTGCACGTCCCTGCCGTTGCCCGGGAGCCGATCCTCGAACTGCAGCATTTCAGTTACCAGTACCCCGACGGGACCACAGGGGTCAGCGACATCAACCTGGCCGTTTATCCGGGCGAGACACTGGCCATCGTCGGCGAAAACGGCGCCGGCAAATCAACCATTGCCAAATGCCTGCTCGGGCTCAACCAGGGAGATGGGTATTTCTACTACAAGGGTGAAAAGATGGACCGCCGCCGCCGTCAAATCCTCTGGCGGCAGGTCGGCATGGTGTTCCAGAATACCGCCGATCAGTTGTTTTGCCCATCCTGCCGGGAGGAAGTGGCCTTCGGCCCGCAGCAGATGAAACTCCCGGCCATCGAGATAGAAAAAAGGATTGAAGAGGCCCTTCACCGAGTCCAACTGGAAGGCTATGAAAGCCGCATCCCCCTCAATATGAGCGGCGGCGAGCGAAAAAGGCTGGCAATTGCGGCGGCGCTGAGCATGCACCCGGAGATCCTGCTCCTTGATGAGCCCACGGCCAGCCTGGACCCGGAAAGCCAGGAGCTTCTTCTGGAAATCCTCAAAAAACTGGATATGACCAAAATCATCATTACCCACGACATGTATTTTATCAGGGACCTGAGCGACCGAACCATCGTCATGCACCAGGGCAAAGTCATCCGCGACTACCCCACGCCCGATTTCCTCGCCGACAGGCACGTCCAGGCTGTCAACGGGCTGGATTATACCTACAAGAATAATTGTCTGGAAAAAATAATGGATCTGCAGCACAACCATCCGGGGTGAAAAAAAGGGATTCAACCCGCGGGAAACAGCATGAAATTCTGGATATATGGAAATTTCAGGAAGATATTCAGACAATGATTCCATTGCAGATTCTGCTGTGACGAAAAAACCTGATCATAACCCGGTATGATGCCTCCGGTGAGGCGGACGCCGTCCGCTGGACATTAGTGGAAAAAACAGCAGAAGTTGCTCAATATGTGCCGACGCCCATGCTGCAGCAATTTTTGCTCAACAAGCCGGCCGCTGCAGCGAGTGAGGTAAATCTTGCCGGAGGATGGCTTGAGACGGGGAAATGGGCCGAATGCCTCACTGCAGGTACCTCACAGTTTCTGTAGTGTATGGCAAAGTCAAAGGCAGATGCATATTTTTGAAAAAGGGTAATGTGCAGAATCCACCGCCGGATTGCGGAATCCAGGTTGTGCGTTCGTATGTAAAAACCTTCGCCCCGACGAGCCAGTTGCTCAGCAGCAGGGTATTCACGGCAATGATGAGGGAGATTTTTTCTCAGGCTAACGGAATCGATGTTCTCTATTTTTCAAAGAAGGAAATTACGTATAGAATCTACGATGAAGCCGGTATCCAGACCCGGACTTTCACGAGGCGGTGACCCAGGCAAACAAGGGTGCCATTGGACAAAGGAACCCCAATTTTTACGGCAAACGACCTTCCTTTTCGGCAAGAAGATGCAGCAGCCTGATCCGCTCTTCCGCAG
>JALHJD010000519.1 GCA_022837185.1 Desulfobacteraceae bacterium | reverse complement strand
TCCGTCTCTTGGATTTACTGCCACAAGACTTAGCAAGGAATATACCAGCAAGACGCTCTGTCTCTTCCGGCGCTAACGCTATGCAGATTCACTGTTTATCGGAAAGAAAGACACGGATGTCCAAATGGGGGGAAAAGATAAAAAAATATTTTGACGAAAAGTCAAATTATTGACTGTGCCGCGCAGCGGCCCTTCCCTGCTGCGCCCCGGGGAAGGATCGGCCATGGGGCGCATGCCCCATGGCCGTAAGTACGTTACTGTTTGAGGTTCATCAGGACCTGCATGATGTTGTCTTCCGTCGTCACCACCTTGGCGTTGGCCTGATAGGCTTTCTGCGCGGTAATCATTTTGATGAATTCCGTGGCGATATCGGTATTGGACATTTCCAGCGTGTTGGGCGTCAGTGTTCCCACGCCGCTTTCCCCCGGCGTGTTCTGGCGGGCGGCGCCGGAAAGAATCGTTTCACCGAACAGATTCGCGCCCATCTTCTTCAATCCGCCCGGATTGGTGAAAATGGCCAGCACCAGCTGCGCGACGTCGGCGGTCTGCCCGTTTGTAAAGAAGCCGCTGATCCGCCCCGTTTCATCGATGGAAAGGGTTTTGAGGTCGCCTGCCGCATAGCCGTCGCTGGCCAGAGACCGGATGACCGAAGCGGAGGCGTACTGCGTGATGTCCAGCGCCTCGGTTCCCACCAGATCCCAGGTCACGTTGCCGCCGTTGCCGATAGTCGCACCGCCGCCCAGCGTAATGCCGGAAAAGTCAACCGTCAGATTGGCCATGGCCGCCTCCGCATGGTCGAGGGTGAAATCACAGGTCACATCCGCGGGCACGATGGTCAGATCCGCCGTTCCCGTTCCGTCCAGGCTGATCTGGGGGTTCGCGGCCGCCGCGTCGATGATCCGGGCGTTGGCATATCCACCGTTGCCGGTGATCGTCCAGAGGCCGCCCACCTGCGCCAGCGTGATGGCGGCCGTCGTATCTTTATAGATCATGCCCGGCCGGTTGACGGTGAGCGTCGTGATATTGGCGTCAA